>NZ_JBIUWI010000097.1:0-12432 GCF_044743385.1 Pseudomonas sp. NPDC087639
GTGCTGTCGACCCAGCACGATCCGGGCATCAAGCAGAAGGATCTGGTCGAGGGCGTGTACGAGCACATCCTCAAGCCGGTGCTGCCGAAGGCGTGGCTCGAGAAGCTGCCGAAGAACAAGGTGCACATCAACCCGACCGGCATCTTCGTGATCGGAGGCCCGGTCGGCGACTGCGGCCTGACCGGCCGCAAGATCATCGTCGACAGCTACGGCGGCATGGCCCGTCACGGTGGCGGCGCGTTCTCCGGCAAGGATCCATCGAAGGTTGACCGTTCGGCGGCCTACGCCGGCCGTTACGTTGCCAAGAACATCGTCGCTGCCGGCCTGGCCGAGCGTTGCGAGATCCAGGTTTCCTACGCGATCGGTGTGGCCCAGCCTACCTCGATTTCGCTGAACACCTTCGGCACCGGCAAGATCAGCGATGACAAGATCGTCAAACTGGTGCGTGAAGTGTTCGACCTGCGTCCATACGCGATCACCACCATGCTCGACCTGCTGCACCCGATGTACCAGGAAACTGCAGCCTACGGCCACTTCGGCCGTGCTTCGCAGACCAAGACTGTTGGCGAAGACACCTTCACCACCTTCACCTGGGAAAAAACCGACCGCGCCGACGCTTTGCGTACTGCTGCCGGCCTGTAATAACCTGGCTGCATGAAAAGCCCCGCACGGTTTGCGCCGTGCGGGGCTTTTTTGTGCCTGAAATGCGACTCCTGAACCCAAACGGATAAACCTGTGGGAGCGGGCTTGCCCGCGAAGAGGCCTGCAAGAGCGACATCAATTTGCGCATTGAAACACTCCGCAAAACACCACGCCGACCCAACTCAAAAACCTCGCCTAGCCTTCAAGCATTACCTTTGAGCAAGGACGCTCACGATGCATGCCACGCTGCGCCTGTTGATTACTTTTCTGCTGTCGCTCCCTACTCTAAACGCCTACGCCGAATGCCCGAATTGGCCACCCGCCCAAGCCCAACGCGAAATCACCGCTCTGCAAAAGCAGCTCGACCAATGGGACGACGCCTACCACCGCGAAGGCCGCTCATTGATTGCCGACGAACTTTACGACCAGTCGCGCGTGCGGCTCAGCGAGTGGCGAGGCTGTTTCAAATCGCCAGCGACGATCGAGCCTGTGCGCACGGTCTCCGGCGCTGTCGCCCATCCAATCGCCCACACCGGCCTGGATAAACTTCACAAAGCCGAGGCCGTGCAAGCCTGGCTGCTTGATCGCCAAGGGGTATGGGTACAACCCAAGGTCGACGGCGTGGCGGTGACGCTGATTTATCGCGATGGACTTTTGCAGCAAGCGATCAGTCGCGGCGACGGCGTCAGCGGGCAGGACTGGACGGCGTCGGCGCGCATGATCGGCGCTATTCCTCAGCGACTGAAACAACCGCTGGATCTGCTCGTGCAGGGCGAACTCTATTGGCGTCTGACCGAGCATGTTCAGGCTCAAGCCGGCAGCGTCAACGCCCGCGCCACCGTGGCTGGTCTGATGGGACGCAAATCGCTGAGCGCTGAACAAGCCGCCGGGATCGGGCTGTTCGTTTGGGACTGGCCGCAAGGGCCAGCAGACTTGCCTGAAAGGTTATCGAGATTGGCGGCGCTGGGGTTCGCCGCAACAGAACCCTACAGCCATCCCGTCCCGCAATTCGTCGAGGCACAAAAATGGCGCGAGCATTGGTATCGCTCTCCCCTGCCATTCGCCACTGACGGTGTGGTTTTGCGCCAGAGCCAGCGCCCATCCGCCGAGCGTTGGCAGGCGCGTTCGCCGTACTGGGCCATCGCCTGGAAATATCCATTTGCCCAGGCACTGGCCGAAGTGCGCAAAGTGAATTTCAAGATCGGTCGCACCGGGCGCATCACGCCGGTGCTGGAACTGACGCCCGTCATGCTCGATGACCGGGAGATCAAACGGGTCAGCGCCGGCTCACTCAAACGCTGGCAGGAGCTGGACATCCGCCCCGGCGATCAAGTGGCAATCAGTCTCGCCGGCCTGACGATTCCGCGACTCGACAGCGTTGTATGGCATAGCACTGAACGTGCGGAACTCAAAATCCCCAGCGCCAGCGACTTTCATGCCTTGAGTTGCTGGCAACCTACACCCGGTTGCGAAAGTCAGTTTCTCGCCCGCCTGACCTGGCTCAGTGGCAAGCAAGGACTGGCCATGCCGCATGTCGGTCGCGGCACCTGGGAGAAACTTCTCGAAACAGGCCGTCTGAACTACCTGCTGGATTGGTTGACCCTCGACGAGCCAGAGCTTGCTAACATTGCCGGCTTCGGCGAACGCAGCAGCGCGCGCCTGATGCACAGTATTCACAGCGCTCGCCAACGGCCGTTTGCCCAATGGCTCAAGGCCTTGGGTTTACCGCCGACCGGTCAGGCGCAACTCCCTGACTCGTGGCAGTTGCTGGTACAACGTGACACCGAACAATGGCAGGCAGAACCCGGCATCGGCCCCGGTCGCGCGGCGCAATTGAGCGCATTCTTCCGCGACCCGCAGGTGCTAGCCTTGAGCGAAACTTTACACGCCGCCGGAATTGACGGTTTCTGAACATGCAATCCCGGCACGCCGGGAACCCGTCGGCCACTGAGGCGCTCCAACAGCGCAGTGCCCAACCGACCCGATTGTCTTTGCACATGGAGCTTTTATGAAATTTCTCGCACCGCTCGCCCTGCTCACCCTCTGCGCCGCCATGGCCGCTCCCGTGATGGCCGACGAAGATGCTCCGGGCCTGACCGGTTGCGCTGCCAAGAAGCAGGGCATCATCAACCAGATCGAACAGGCCAAGTCGCGCGGTAATGCCGATCAGCAGGCGGGCCTGGAAACTGCTCTGCGTGAGGTCACCGAACATTGCACCGACGCAGGCCTGAAAAAGGAACGCGAGAACAAGGTGCTGGAAGCCAAGCACGAAGTCAGCCAGCGCCAGGCTGACCTCGACAAAGCCATAAAGCGAGGCGACCCGGAAAAGATCGACAAGCGCAAAAACAAGCTCGCCGAGTCGCGTAAAGAGTTGCGGGACGCACTGGATCAGATCGATAAGTAAAAAATCAAAAGATCGCAGGCTGCGATCTTTTAAATCTCAATGATCGCGAAACTCTTTATGGCAAGCGCTGCAGGCATCTTCGACTTTCTGCACCGCAGGCCCGAGATTACTGGCCTTGTAAGGCTGAACCTTGCTGGCGATCACCAATTCACCGGTGGCCGCTTCAAGGTTGCGAGCCATTTCCTGAAAGCGGGCCTGCTTTTGCCAGACATCGTCCTTGGCACTGGTGTGATCTTCTTCGCGAACCTGCGGAAAATGCTTCCACGGCTCATGGGACAGCGCATCGAGTTTCACCGCACCCTCGGCGAATTTCGGTCCGTCGAATGGAATGCGTCCACGCAACATGCCACCCAGGTCTTCGCCGGTGTTGAGCATCTGTTTGAAGATCGCCTTGCGTTGCCCCAGCGGAGAATTCGGATCGACACCGCCACAGGCGGACAAGGTCAGACAGGCCAGCAATACAACAGAAATACGTTTAAGAGTCATGGTGGCTTCAGGTCACGGAAATCGGCGGCCAGTATCCCCGCGTCACCGATAAACACCAATAGCCCTATTAAAAATACGGGTTGCTTGAGCGCATGGAGCACTGAGGCAACCGGCACAGGAATCACTGCATGAACAGCCGTTTCAAGGCCTGGCGTCACCCACTGATCACGACCCTGCCATTGCTGGCCATTCTTGCCGGCTGCACCGGTGGCGACAGCGCCAAGCCGAAAACCCATGCGCTAGCCACTTATTCCACCGCGACGTGGGAAGCACTGCCGGCGGTGTCCGACAGCGATCTGGTCGCCGGTTTCGGTTCGTGGCGCAGCGCCTGTACTCGACTCAAGGCCGATCCGGTCTGGGGCACTACCTGCGCAGCGGCAGCCAACGTGCCGCAGAGCGCCAACGAGATCCGCGCCTTTCTGAAACAGAATCTTGATGTCTTCGGCCTGCGCGCCGAGAACGACAACCCCAACGGTCTGATCACCGGCTACTACGAGCCGGTCTACCCCGGCAGCCTTACACCAACCGAAACGGCGAACGTACCGGTTTACGGCGTGCCCGAGGACATGATCATTGTTTCGCTGGACAGTATTTATCCGGAGCTTAAAGGCAAGCGCCTGCGCGGGCGCCTGGAAGGTCGGGTGCTCAAGCCGTACGACGACTCAGCGACCATTGAATCGAAAGGCGTGAAAGCACCGGTGGTGGCCTACCTCACCGATCCGATGAACCTGCAATTCCTGCAGATCCAGGGTTCCGGGCGGATCCAGACACAAGACGGGAAACAGCTCCGCATCGCCTACGCCGACCAAAACGGCCATCCGTACCGGCCCATCGGCCGCTGGCTGGTCGAGCAAGGCGAGCTGAAAAAAGAAGACGTGACCATGGGCGCGATCAGCAACTGGGCCAAGGCCAACCCGTCGCGCATCCCGGAATTGCTGGGCAGCAACCCGAGCTACGTGTTCTTCACCCGTAACCCCGACAGCAACGAAGGCCCGCGCGGATCGCTGAACGTGCCACTCACGGCCGGCTACAGCGCTGCAGTGGATCGCAAAGTTATTCCGTTGGGCAGCCTGTTGTGGCTATCGACCACTCGCCCGGATGGCACGGCACTGGTGCGGCCAGTGGCAGCGCAGGATACCGGCGGTGCGATTGCCGGCGAGGTGCGTGCGGATCTGTTCTGGGGCACCGGTGATGCGGCCGGGCAATTGGCCGGGGACATGAAACAGCAGGGGCAGATCTGGATGCTCTGGCCAAAAGGCGCGGCGTTGCCGCAAGTGCCGCAGGTGGCTGATAAGCCATAAAAGCAAAAGATCGCCGCCTGCGGCAGCGCCTACAGGGAAACGCGAAGTCCTCTGTAGGAGCTGCCGCAGGCGGCGATCTCTTGATCCTGTTTTTCTACACAGACACAAAGAAGAACGAAGCAATCAACCCCATCCCCACAAACCACACCAGCGAACGCAGAACCGCCCAGTCCGCCAGGTAGCAGATGATGTACAGCAGGCGACTGGTGATAAACAGTACCGCCAGCACATTCACCGTCACCAGCTCTGCAGTCCCCACCAGATGCGCGACGATCACCGCCACGGCAAACGCCGGCATCACTTCGAAACTGTTCAGTTGCGCCGCATGCGCCCGCCGGGCCACACCATCAACGCTGTCGAGAAAATCCCGGGGATCGTGATTGTCCCTCAGCCTGAAACCGCCCGAGGCCTTGGCCACAATCGTGCACACATACGGCAAGAAGATCGCGATCAACACACACCACAGAGCCACCGTCATAACGCCGTCCTTTTTTCGAGTTATAGAATTCGCGGGCGGTCAGAACTTCATCACCAGCATGCCGATCAGCACCAACCCACAGGCTAAGAGCCGTGGCCGGCCAAAAGGTTCTTTCAGGTAGCGCATGCCGAACAGCACCACCAGAATCACACTGATCTCGCGCAACGCCGCCGCTTCCGCAATCGAGCCCAACTGCATCGCCCATAGCACCAGAGCGTAGCTGAACAACACGCAGAATCCGACCGTCAGCCCCAGCTTCCATTGTTCACGCCAGAACTGCATGAACGCCGGGCGTTTGGCGACCCACGCCAGCAGCGGAAACGGCCAGGCGCTGAGCAGCGTGACCCAGACCAGATAATCCAGCGGATGCGACCAGCGCCGCAGCGCCTGCCCATCGATGTAGGTGTAGCTACCGATGCACAGGCCAATCAGCGCAACCACCGGCAGCATTGACCATGGCAAATGCTTCCCGCCACCGCCCTGCCACAGCAGGCAAACCATGCCGAATGGAATCAGCATGATCCCGAAGATCTGCTGCGTGGTCAGCACTTCACCGGCAAAAATCAGGGTCAGCGCCAGCACCACCAGCGGCGACAAACCACGCATCAACGGATAGACCAGCCCGAGGTCGCCGACCCGATAGGCCTGAATCAGCAGATAGCGATAGAGCAACTCGAAGGCTGCCGAAGCGAGAATCCACGGCCAGATCTGCGCAGGCGGCAAACTCACGAAGGGCAGCGCAATGGCGACAACCAGCAGCGCCACGGTGTCCATGCACGCCACCACCAGCAGCCGTTCGGCGCTGAATTTGATCAGGGTATTCCACGCCGCATGCAACAGCGCCGCCACCAACACCAGAGCTGTCGCCAACACGTTTCACTCCTTGATTTTTATGGTTGACCCTACACCAATGTGTGCGGCTGACCAACTGAGGGGACACAGTTGTGTCCCCGCCCCGAATCAACCCATCCAACCCTTGCCCCGAAGAATCGGTGCGCTGTCTTTCCACTCCTCATCCAAAGGACCCCGGATGCTTGAACTCGTAGCCGCTTTCATCTGCCTCACCACCCTCCTCACCTTCGTCAATTTCCGCTTCATCGGCCTGCCACCCACCATCGGCGTGATGGTCACCGCTCTGCTGTTCTCCCTGCTGCTGCAAGGCCTGAGCCTGCTCGGCTATCCAGGCCTCGAAGAACGCGTGGAACAACTGATCGGCCAGATCGACTTCGGCGATCTGCTGATGAACTGGATGCTCTCGTTCCTGTTGTTCGCCGGCGCCCTGCACGTCAACCTGAACGACCTGCGCAGCTACCGCTGGCCCATCGGCCTGCTGGCAACCTTCGGTGTGTTGATCGCCACCGCCGTGATCGGCAGCCTCGCCTATTACATTTTTGCCCTGTTCGGCTGGCACGTGAGCTTCCTCTACTGCCTGCTTTTCGGCGCACTGATTTCCCCGACCGACCCGATCGCGGTGCTCGGCGTATTGCGTACCGCCAACGCTTCGAAACCACTGAAAACCACGATCGTCGGCGAGTCACTGTTCAACGACGGCACTGCGGTTGTGGTATTCACCGTGTTGCTGGGCATCGCCCAACTCGGCGAGACCCCGACCGTCGGCGCCACCGCCATGCTGTTCGCTCACGAAGCCATCGGCGGTGTGCTGTTCGGTGGGCTGATCGGTTATCTGGTCTACCTGATGATCAAGAGCATCGAGCAACACCAGATCGAAGTGATGCTGACGCTGGCACTGGTGATCGGCGGTTCGGCGATGGCGTCCGAGCTGCACGTCTCCGCGCCGATTGCGATGGTGGTTGCCGGTCTGATCATCGGTAACCTGGGCCGCAACCTGGCGATGAATGACATGACGCGCAAATACCTCGACGGTTTCTGGGAGCTGCTCGATGACATGCTCAACGCGTTGCTGTTTGCGTTGATCGGTATGGAACTGTTGCTGCTGCCGTTCAACTGGTTGCATGTGGCAGCAGCAAGTTTGCTGGCGGTGGCGATTCTGTTGTCACGTCTGCTGACCGTGGCCCCGGCGATCCTGCTGCTGCGGCGTTGGCGCACAGTGCCGAGCGGCACCATCCGGATCCTGACGTGGGGCGGTTTGCGCGGTGGTGTTTCAGTGGCACTGGCGCTGGCCCTGCCGCTGGGCGCGGAACGTGATCTGCTGCTGAGCATCACCTACATCGTGGTGCTGTCGTCGATCCTGTTGCAGGGTCTGACCATCGGCAAACTGGTCAAGCACGCGACTCGCAACGAGCCGGGTGATGTGACGCAACCCGCACACTGACGCCTCAACGCGGCACCGTCGCGGAGTCCTTCACGACGCACTGCCCAGCAGGTCAAGCAGATGCCGCATCGCCAACGGGCGGTGCGGTGTCGAACCATGCATCACCACCAACTCCCGCGTATAACGCTGCCCGCCGCCCACCGGCATGACGCACAAGCCGTCCAGTGCCATCCCTGCCCATTGCGGCACCAGCGATACCCCCATCCCCTGTGCGACCAGCATGACAATGGTCTCCAGCGCATCCAGTTCGCACAGCACATTCGGCTCGATCACCTGTTCATCGAGGTAGCGCTGGGCAATCTGCCCACCCCAAGAGCGCGCGTCATAACGAATGAATGGATGTTCGCGCAGCAGCGCTTCAAGTGACTGCCCGGCATGCCTGGCCGGGGCAACCAGAATCAGCGGCTCGACCTTGAGCACAGTCAGCGCCAAGGCTTTCGGCGGCTGGAACGGTGGCCTGACCAGAATCGCCGCGTCCAGCTCCCCAGCGAGCACCTTCTCATAAAGACTTTTTGAATCGCCGGGGGTGATCTTCAGCTTTAAATCCGGTGCCGAAAGCGCCAGTCGCTCGATCAAGCCCGGCAACACGCCGGTCAGCGCGGTGGAAATTGCGCCGATCGTCACTTCACCGAATAGCCCATCGTGGTGCAGGTCGCCGTGTAACTCCTGCGCCAGTTCGATGATCGCCCTGATCTTCGGCAGGATCAGCAAGCATTGGTCCGAGGGCCGGGCGGCGTGCGCGGTACGCAGCAGTAACGTGCAACCCAGCGCGCGTTCGAGCGCCTGGACACGCTGACTGATTGCTGCTGCGGTGCGATTTTCTCGCCGCGCGGCCGCCGCAATCGAACCGGCTTCAACCACCGCGACCAGACTGTTCAAGAACCTGACATCCATAAGTTTTCCTTTCGCTCAGAACAAGGCGAAGCCGTTATGCCCCGCCGCACGGTCTGTTTACCCTGAGCGCTCCTTCACTTGGGGACATCACATGAACAGACCTTTTCACGCTGCATACCATGTTTGCGACCTGGAACAGGCGCGGACTTTTTATCGAGATGTGTTGGGCTGCACCGAAGGCCGCAGTACCGAGACCTGGGTCGACTTCGATTTTTTCGGCAACCAGATCTCGCTGCACGTGGGCACGCCTTTTGCCACCACGCGCACCGGCCAAGTCGGCGAGCACAAAGTGCTGATGCCACACATTGGCGTCGTGCTGCCGCTGGAGGAGTGGCTGGCGTTGGCCGAGCGCCTGAACCGCCTAGGCACTGTTTTTGAAATTCCACCGGTAATCCGCTTCGCCGGCGAACCCGGCGAGCAGCGCACGATGTTCTTTCTCGACCCCAGCGGCAACCCGATTGAGGTCAAGGGTTTCAAGGATTTCGCTGGTCTTTTCGCACACTGAGCTTCCCCCCAACAAACACAAGAAAAAAGGGGCAAAACATGACTACCAGGAAACCTACCAGCCTTGTCACCCGCATCATGATCGGGCTGGCGGCCGGAATAATCGTCGGCATCCTTCTCAACCAGTTTCCCGAACACAAGCTCTGGTTCATCGACAACCTGCTGCAACCGGCAGGCGATCTGTTCATCAGACTGATGAAGATGATCGTCGTACCGCTGGTCTTTGCGTGCATGGTAGTCGGCATTGCCGGGGCAGGCAGCACCAAGGCTCTGGGGCGAGTCGGGATCAAGACGCTGGTGTATTTCTTCACGATCACCAGCATCGCCATTGTCTTCGGCCTGATCGTCGGCAATGTATTCCAACCGGGTGCTGGAGCCGACTTCAGCAGCACCCTGCAATCACCGGTAAGCGGTCTGGTCAGCACGGGCGAAACGCAGAACCTGGGCCGCACCCTGGTCAACATCGTTCCGGACAACATCGTGCTGGCCATGTCCCAGGGCAAACTGCTGTCAGTGCTGTTTTTCGCCATCCTGTTCGGCTGCGCCTTGTCGATGCTGCCAGAGCAGCAAAAAGCACCGTTGATCGCCGTGATGCAGGCAGTCTCGGACACCATGTTCAAGGTCACGCATCTGGTCATGCACTATTCGCCGATAGGGATCTTCGGCCTGATCGGGGTGACCGTGGCCAGTTTCGGTCTCAGTGCCTTGCTGCCGCTGGCCAAGCTGATTGGTATCACCTATGTGGCGGTACTTCTGTTCGCGCTGTGCGTGCTGGGAGTGGTGGCGCGAATGGCCGGCGTCCGGTTTTTCCACCTTGTGCGAGAGATCCGCAGTGAGCTGCTATTGGCTTACAGCAGCGCCGCCTCGGCCACGGTGATGCCGCAACTGATCGAGAAAATGGAGCGATATGGGGCGCCACGCCCAATCACCAGCATGGTCATTCCACTGGGTTACTCGTTCAATCTCGACGGCGCTTCACTGTTCGCCGGGCTGGGCACGCTGTTCATCGCCCAGGCCTACGGCATCGACCTGGGTCTGGCCGATCAGGCGATGCTGGTGCTGATCATGGTGTTGACGTCCAAAGGCGCGGCGGGGGTTCCGGGCTTCATGTTCATCATCCTGACCGCCACCCTGACCGCCGCCGGCTTGCCAGTGGAAGGCGTGGCCATCATCGCCGGTGTCTACCGATTGATGGACATGCCGGTGACCGCGCTCAATGTGCTGGGCAACGCCTTGGCGCCGCTGGTCATCGCTCGCTGGGAAGGACAGCTCAAGGCCCCTGAGAGCGAGCCGGTTACAGAACCGCTCAGCCCGCCGTTCAAGGCCTGAAACTATTGCGTCTTGCGGTCGGAATCATCGTCGCGGGGTTCGCCAGTGTCTGGTTTATCAGCCTTTGGCGCCCCGCTCTCGCTGCGGATCTGTGCATGACTGATCAGGGCAAAAATGAAACTGCCGCCGATGATGTTGCCCGCCAAGGTCGGCCCGGCGAACACCATCCAGAAATCACTCCACGGCAATTCGCCGGCAAACACCAGATATGACACTTCTGCCGAACCCACCACGATGTGGGTGAAATCGCCGAGCGCCATGAGGTAGGTGATGAGGATGATGATCCACATCTTCGCGCTCTCCATGGACGGGATCATCCAGACCATGGTGGCAATCATCCAACCAGAAATAATGCCCTTAGCGAACATCTGACTGGCATGGTTTTCCATGACCTTGCGGCCGATTTCGAGAAAGGCGTGATCCGTCTTGGTGTCGAAGATCGGCAGTTCCAGCATCACGTACGCCACCAGAATCGTGCCGCACAGATTGCCAAACAGCACCACCGTCCAAAGGCGGATCAGCCGGCCGAAATTGAGCAGGGTCGGTTTGGTCATCACTGGCAGCACGGCAGTCAGGGTGTTTTCGGTGAACAGTTGCTGGCGGGCGAGAATCACCGCGAGAAAGCCTGCGCAGTATCCGAAACTGGCAATCACCTTGAATTCGTCGCCGTCGGGCAACCGCGAGGTGAGCAGCCCCATCCCCATCAGCGACAGGCCCATGGTCAGGCCGGCGGCGAGTGCCGACCACCACAGTGCGGCGATGCTGCGCTCCAATTCCTGATCGCCTTGGGAGCGGATGATTTCATGCAGAACCGCCGCGCGGGGCGGCTGGCTTTTCTCGACTTCGTGTTGCTCTTTGGCCGAGAGGTCGGGGGTCTTGCCGTCTGTCGGAGTGGTCATGGCGTGGGAACCGGTTGGGGGCTTTTAGCTACGACCCTTGCCGTTCGGAATACGTTCTGTAGGGGCTCGCATTACTCGCTGACTGATTCATCTTCCTTGAACTGATCTTTGACGTACCTGATCTCCGTGCGCCCGTGCGGTGCCGGCAAGCCGTCTTCGCCCAGATTCACGAAAACCATTTTCTCGACGGTGAGAATGCTCTTGCGGGTGATCTTGTTGCGCACTTCACAGGTCAGCGTGATCGAGGTGCGGCCGAACTCGGTGGCGGTGATGCCCAGTTCGATGATGTCGCCCTGGCGCGAGGCGCTGACGAAGTTGATTTCGGAGATGTACTTGGTCACCACGCGCTGATTGCCCAACTGAACGATGGCGTAGATGGCCGCCTCTTCGTCGATCCAGCGCAGCAGGCTACCGCCGAACAGGGTGCCGTTGGGGTTCAGGTCTTCGGGTTTTACCCATTTGCGGGTGTGGAAATTCATGTTCACTCCTGAGCGTTTGCCGAAAGATGGGCGCCATCTTGGCAGACCGAGCGGTCAGGCTCCATGCGGCTTCGACTATGGTCGCCATTAGCGATCTTCATTTGGCCGACAGAAACCCTTTGGAAGATCAGTCTAGACGGCTATAATCGCCCCCGTTTCAAAACGGTAACCTTCACTTGCTACCGTTCTCCCGCCACCTGTCCGAGGGGCGCTGCAGCAGGTTCATCCTGTCAGGCTCGGATGGGGCGTTGACTGGCCTTGGCCGGACACTAAACGCACAACGGCGCCCATTCGCATACATTACGAATGGAGGCTCTTCATGAGCGCTGTTACCACGCCTGCAGATTTTACCGATTACAAAGTTGCCGACATGTCCCTGGCTGCCTGGGGCCGTCGCGAAACCATCATCGCCGAATCGGAAATGCCGGCCCTGATGGGTCTGCGTCGCAAGTACGCCGGCGAACAGCCGTTGAAAGGCGCCAAGATCCTCGGCTGCATCCACATGACCATTCAGACTGCCGTGCTGATCGAAACCCTGGTTGCCCTGGGTGCCGAAGTCCGCTGGTCGTCCTGCAACATTTTCTCGACTCAGGATCAGGCTGCTGCCGCTATCGCTGCTGCCGGCATCCCGGTTTTCGCCTGGAAAGGCGAGACTGAAGAAGAGTACGAGTGGTGCCTGGAGCAGACCATCCTGAAGGATGGCCAGCCATGGGACACCAACAT
>NZ_JBIUWI010000098.1:0-12347 GCF_044743385.1 Pseudomonas sp. NPDC087639
ATGATTCTCCTAATCAGGTCTGTTGCGGTGAGCGCAAGGCCGATCACGGGCGGCCAGAAATGCACCGGCGAGTTTTTACTCTTTGCGGCGCAGGGTTCGGATCATAGCACCGGGGTTGCGGCTTAACCACGCAACAACTGTGTGGGATAGAGGTTCCAGAATAAATCACGAGGCCAGTATCAACTGACCGGCTACGGTGAACATCATCAGCGCCACCAAAAGATCAAGAATCCGCCACGTACTCGGGCGAGCCAGCCACGGTGCGAGCCACGCGGCACCCAGCGCCAAAGTGAAAAACCACAGCAAAGAAGCGCTTGCCGCGCCGACCACATAAGCCCCCGGCACCGACTGCTGAGCCCCCAGCGAACCAATCAACAGCACGGTATCGAGATAAACGTGCGGGTTGAGCAAGGTCACCGCCAAGGCACTGAGCATCACCGCCCGCAACGAGCGTACGGTCTGGTTTTCACCCTGATTCAGGCTCTGCTTCGAAAACGCCCGGCGCAGTGCCTGGCTGCCGTACCAGATCAGGAACACCGCACCACCCCAGCGCGCGACCGCCAGCAATGTCGGGTTTTGCGCCAACACGGTCGCCAGGCCAAACACCCCGGCGGCCACCAGCAATGCATCGCAGGCGACGCACAGCGCGGCGACGGGCAGGTGATGCTCACGGCGCAGACTCTGCGCCAGCACAAATGCGTTCTGCGTACCGATCGCCATGATCAGCCCCAGTGCCACTAACAAGCCGTTCACATAGCTTTGCCACATAAGATTTACTCCGCGTTGGCTGCCAGATCGCGCAGCACTTGCATGGCGCGTTCGGCGTCGGCCTGACCGACAAACAAATGGTCGTGGTAGTAACCGGCGATCACGTTGCAACTAATCCCGGCCTTGCCCAGTGCCGTGGCAAACGCGGCGGTGAGGCCGACGGCTTCCAGCGCCGAATGCACGTTCAGGGTGATCCACGCGGCCACATAATCGAAGTTGAAACCGGCCTGTTCGGCATCGCAGCGTTGCAGGATCACCGTCAGGCCTTCCTGCTCACGGAAGCTGCCGACAACCTCCAGGCCGCGCGGCAACTGGCCGTCGGGCAGGGTGCAGAACACGTATTCGCCGGCGTTGAGCTGCGGGCTCATGCTGCGCAGCAAGGTCGAGAGTGATGTTTCGCCAGCCATTGACGTTGTCCTTGATAAAGAGTGCTTGCTGGCTATTCTCCGACCTGACGCTGTATAAGAAAAACCAATAGTGCTGATCGCTCATTAGGAAAACTGATGTTCGACTACAAATTACTCTCCGCTCTGGCCGCCGTGGTCGAGCAGGCTGGATTCGAACGCGCGGCGCAGGTGCTGGGTTTGTCGCAATCGGCGATTTCGCAGCGGATCAAACTGCTTGAGGCGCGGGTCGGTCAGCCGGTGTTGGTGCGCGCTACGCCGCCATCGCCGACCGAGATTGGCCGACGTCTGCTCAACCATGTGCAGCAAGTGCGTCTGCTCGAGCGCGATTTACAGACGCTTGTGCCCGCGTTGGACGAAGAGGGACTACCGGAACGTCTGCGCATCGCAATCAATGCCGACAGCCTGGCGACTTGGTGGGCTGAGGCGGTGGGGGATTTCTGCGCCGACCAGCATTTGTTGCTGGATCTGGTGGTGGAAGACCAGACCGTCGGCCTCAAACGCATGCGCGCCGGTGAAGTGGCGGCGTGCGTCTGCGCCAGCGAGCGACCGGTGGCTGGCGCGCGCAGCGTGTTGCTCGGGGCGATGCGTTATCGCGCGCTCGCCAGCCCGGCGTTTATCGAACGGCATTTCCCCGATGGCGTGCGCGCCGAACAACTGCCGCGAACCCCGGCGCTGGTGTTTGGCCCGGACGATTTCCTCCAGCATCGCTACCTGGCATCCCTCGGCGTCGATGGCGGTTTCGAGCACCATTTGTGCCCGTCTTCCGAGGGTTTTATCCGCCTGACTGAGGCCGGATTGGGCTGGGGCCTGGTACCGGAACTGCAAGTGCGCGAGCAATTGCAACGCGGGGTGTTGCGCGAACTGTTGCCAGATAAACCGATCGACGTGCCGTTGTACTGGCATCATTGGCGCAATGGCGGTCAGCTGCTGGGCTTGCTGACCGAGCAATTGGTGCGTTCTTCACCCCAATGGTTGGTGCCGTTGAACTGACGGCCAGCGTCAAGACACACGAATCAGGCAAAACGAAAGACATCGGAGCTTTACATGAAAATTCTGGTCACCGGCGCAAGCGGCTTCATTGGCGGGCGCTTTGCGCGTTTCGCTCTGGAGCAGGGCCTTGACGTGCGGGTCAACGGTCGCCGGGCCGAGAGCGTCGAGCATCTGGTGCGCCGTGGCGCCGAGTTTGTCCCCGGCGATCTGACTGACCCGGATCTGGTGCGTGAACTCTGCGCCGACGTCGAAGCCGTGGTGCATTGTGCGGGCGCTGTCGGGCTGTGGGGGCGTTATCAGGACTTTCATCAAGGCAACGTGCAGGTTACTGAAAATGTCGTCGAGGCTTGCCTGAAGCAGCGGGTTCGGCGGCTGGTGCATCTGTCATCGCCGTCGATCTATTTCGATGGCCGTGACCACTTCGACCTGACCGAAGAACAAGTGCCCAAGCGCTTCAAACATCACTACGCCGCGACCAAGTATCTGGCCGAGCAAAAGGTCTTCGGCGCGCAGGAATTCGGTCTGGAAACCATCGCGCTGCGTCCGCGTTTTGTTACCGGTGCCGGCGACATGAGCATTTTCCCGCGCCTGTTGAACATGCAGCGCAAGGGCCGTCTGGCGATCATCGGCAACGGTTTGAACAAGGTCGATTTCACCAGCGTGCACAACCTCAACGAAGTCATGCTCAGCAGCTTGCTGGCCGCCGGCTCCGCGCTGGGCAAGGCGTACAACATCAGTAATGGCGCGCCGGTGCCGCTGTGGGATGTGGTCAATTACGTGATGCGCAAAATGGAAGTCCCACAGGTCACCAAGTACCGTTCCTACGGGCTGGCCTACAGCGTCGCGGCGCTCAACGAAGGCGCGTGCAAACTCTGGCCGGGACGTCCGGAGCCGACGCTGTCGCGCTTGGGCATGCAGGTAATGAACAAAAATTTCACCCTCGACATCAGCCGCGCCCGGCATTATCTGGATTACGATCCGAAAGTCAGCCTGTGGACGGCCCTCGACGAGTTCTGCGGCTGGTGGAAAGCCCAGGACATTCGTTGAAACGATTCGGCCGGGCGGCAATGAACCGCACTGCAGGTTGAGGGTCAATCCCTGCGGCTGCGGGGTTTATACTTCGCCGCAATCTGCCATCACCGCGTTTCACAAAGGTTGCCTCAATGTCCATGCGTAATGATGCCCACGACGATTTCGATGATGTACCGAGCCTGCGTGCCGACACCTTCGACGACGATGACA
This sequence comes from Pseudomonas sp. NPDC087639, assembly GCF_044743385.1. Lineage (NCBI taxonomy): Bacteria > Pseudomonadati > Pseudomonadota > Gammaproteobacteria > Pseudomonadales > Pseudomonadaceae > Pseudomonas > Pseudomonas sp. NPDC087639. Next base: position 3,408 of record NZ_JBIUWI010000098.1, read on the forward strand.
TTCCGACCACTGCCCGCACCGCCGTGCACTCGCGCACGCCGCCGGTGGTCAAGGTCAAGGCGGTCAGCACCGGGCCGTTGTGGGCGCTGGTCGGCGCCTTGTTTTTTGCCTTCATCGGTCTGGCCTGGTGGAGCTTTCAGCAGATTTCGCTGATGGAGCAGCAACTGGTGGCGACCCAGGAAAGTTTCGCGCGTATCAGTGAGGAAGCGGCCGGGCGCCTGCAGGATATTTCCGGCAAGGTCGTGGCCAGCCAGAGCAACGTCAGCAGCGACAGCGAAGCCTTGAAGCTGCAGATCAAACAGCTGGAAGGCAAACTGCTGGATCAGAGCAAGCAGCAGCAGGGCGTGGCCGGTCAGGCCAGCGATCTGGACAAACGTCTGGCGCAGATGACCGCGCAGACCACTGAACAGCAGAACGCCAATACCCAGTTGCAGGCGCAGGTCAAAGCCCTCAGCGCCGAACTGGCGAGCGTGAAAAGCACGCCGGCCGATACCAGCAAGGTCGACGCCCAGCTCAAGGCCTTCGATGCCCAGTTCAAGAGCCTTGGCGCCGACATCGCGGCACTGAAGAAACAGGGCAATCCGAGCGCGGCGATTGATCGTCTGGAACAGGAAATCGTCGTCCTCAAAAGCGAGCAGGACAACCGTCCGGCAGCCCCTCAGGGTGGCGGCAACACGGCCGAGTTCGACGCGTTCCGTGGGCAGATGACCCGCAACATCAATACGCTGTCGGCGCAGATCCAGAATTTGCAGCAGCAAATCAACGCCCGCCCATAGCCAAAAGCAGGGTTCTTTGTGTCGACAGAGAACCCTGTGGCGAGGGGATTTATCCCCGATGGAGGGCGAAGCGCTCCCCGGCATTTTTCCAGTGATATCGAGTTCTCAGGTTTTGGGGCTGCTTCGCAACCCATCGGGGATAAATCCCCTCGCCACAGGAATCTCCTTTGTCACAGGGGGGGGGCTCTGTAATCACCTGCATCATTCTGAATACTCGTACATGCCCCCAAGCCGTCTACGCTCTTGAAACACCAACAAGAACGAGGGATGCGCTATGGGGTTTTTGCATAAAGTGGCCTGGCTCGGCGTGATGTTACTGGCGGGGTTCGGCCAGGCCAGCGCCGCAACCACCGCCAAGGATGACAGCCAGGCCGCCATCACCTTGCTGGAAAAGGCCCTGGCCTATTACCACGACAACGGCGACAAGGCGTTCGCCGCATTCAGTCGTCAGGGCGAGTTTGTCGACAAGGATCGCTACGTGTTCGTGGTCGACACCAAAGGCGTGATGCTCGCCAGCGGCGGGCCATCGTCAGCGTTGATCGGTCGTGATGTGAGCGATGTGCTCGGCCCGGATCTGCAAAAAACCTTCAAGGACGCCTTGAAAGTGCCGGAGGGCAACGGCATCCAGCAAGCCGAGTACCGCTGGCAGAACTGGGCTGACGGCAAGGTCGAGCGCAAGCATGTGTTCTATCAGCGCGTCGGTCAGCGGATTCTGGCGGTCGGTTATTACTTGCCCCGGGCGTCGGCCGAGCAGGCGATGGCATTGCTGAACAAGGCAGCGACGGATCTGGGCAAAGACGAGAAGGGCACGCTGATGGCGATCAACTCGCTCAAGGGCGGCTATTTGCAGGATGACCTGTACGTGTTCGTGGTCGATCTGGATACCCAGCGCTATGTCGCACATGGCACCAATCTGCGGCTGATCAATACCGACTTCAGCAAGATCAAGGACCCGGAAGGCAAACCGGTGGGCGAGCCGATTCTGGCGCTGATCGCCAAGCAGGATTATGGCGACTACCAATACCGCTGGAAAAACCCGGTGACCGGCAAGGTCGAGGACAAACATGCCTACCTGAAGAAGGTCGGGCACTTTCTGGTGGCGGTGGGTTACTACAGCCCTTGAAACGCATCCTCCCTTGTGGGAGCGAGCCTGCTCGCGAAGGCAGAATATCAGTCGATACATTCTTCGACTGATTCACCGTCTTCGCGAGCAGGCTCGCTCCCACATGTTTTGGGGTGTTGCTGCTATTTGGCGCCGTGCTCGCGCCCACGCAGCAAGTGGTTCGGCATCGCAATCGCCGCCGCCAGCCCCAGCAGCGACACCGCCGCACTGACCCACAGCAAATGCCGGAAGGTCACCGAAAGCTCCGCGCGCAAGGCGTTCTGCGCATCACCCGGTGCAGCGTTCAGACCATCGAGCAGTACGTTGCCCGAGTGCCCCTCGCTCATCAGCGAGCTGCTCGTCAGATGGACAAAGTTTGAGTCCTGTAAAAATGCCAGCAACAGCGCGGACATCAACGCCACACCCACCGCGCCGCCCAGCGAGCGGAACAGGTTGGTGGTGCTGGTGGCCACACCGATGTCGCGTTGCTCCACCGAGTTCTGCGTGCCGACCAGTGACGTCGGGAACTGCATGCCACCGGCAATCCCGCTGAGCAACATGAACAGACCACTCATGACTGTGGCCTCCGGCGGACTGAACGCCATGCCGAGAATCGAGATTGGCATCAGGATCGCGCCGGTCAGAATCTGCGGTTTGTAGCGCCCGGTCACCGAGGTGCGACGCCCGGCAAAGAAGGCGCCGATCGGCAGGCCCATGGCCAATGGCAGCAAGTGCAACGCGGCGCTGTCGGCCCCGGCCCCGGTGACCGTTTGAAAGCGCAGCGGCATCAGCACGATCAGCGAAATCGCCTGGAAACTGGTGAAGAAAATCGTGCACCAGCACAGCAGGGCGTTGCGATTGGCGAACAGGTGCATCGGCAGCAACGGCTCACGCGCACGCCGCTCATGCCAGACAAAAATCGCCAACACCACGACCGCACAAGCGAACAGCCCAAGCACTTCGCTGCTGCGCCACGCATGGCCCTGACCGACCTGAGTGATACCGAGCAGCAGGGCCGTCAGGCCGATGATCATCAGCACTGTGCCGAGGTAATCGATGATCGGCTTGCGTTGTGGAATCGGTAGCCCGCGCAAGTTGCGATTGGCCACCCACCAGGCGCCGAGGCCCAGCGGCAGGTTGATCAGAAACACCCAGCGCCACGACAGGTACTCGGTCATGTAGCCGCCGAGCACCGGGCCGGCGACGCTCGCGACCGCGTACATGCTGCTGAAATACCCCTGATAGCGCCCGCGTTCGCGCGGCGGCACGATGTCGCCGATGATCGCCTGGCTCACCGAAATCATCCCGCCGGCACCGATGCCTTGGAGAATCCGCGCGAGCACCAGTTGTTCCATGCTTTGGGCCATGCCGCAAAACAGCGAAGCCAGCGTGAAAAGGCCCATGCCGAACAGCATCAGTTTGCGCCGCCCGTACAAATCGCCGAGCTTGCCGTAGATCGGCACCGCGACGGTCATCGCCACCATGTACCCGGAAATCACCCAGGCCAGCAGGCTGACGTCCTTGAATTGCGCGGAGATGGCCGGCATCGACACGGCGACGATGGTCTGGTCCAGCGCGCCAAGGAAGATTGCCATCATCAGCGCGACCAGCACGCTGCGAATGGCCGGTTTGGGCGTTTCAGGCTGGTTGAGATTGGACACGGGCAGGACCTGCGGGCAGAGATGAACCCGCTGGCGAGCGGGGTGGATGCTCGCCAGTGTAAGTCGATAGCAGGCTATTCGATAGCCTCGTATGGAAGCCCGACGTAATTTTCTGCAATGGTTTTTTGGCCCGCTTCCGAGCTGACAAAATAGTCCAGCTCCGAGGCGCAAATGCGTTGGCTGAAGTCATCGTGATCGTCGAAGCGATGCAGCATTGACGTCATCCACCAGGAAAATCGCTCGGCCTTCCAGACCCGACGCAGGCAGATCTCGGAGTATTTCTCCAGCAGATCGATGCGACCGTTGCGGTACACCTTCAACAGAATATTGAACAATGTGCTGACATCGCTGGCGGCCAGGTTCAAGCCCTTGGCGCCGGTGGGCGGGACGATGTGCGCCGCGTCGCCGACCAGAAACATCCGGCCGTATTGCATCGGCTCCACCACGAAACTGCGCAGCGGCGCGATGCTCTTTTCAATCGACGGGCCAGTGACCAGTTTCTCTGCCAGCTCCGACGGCAGGCGCTTTTTCAGCTCATCCCAGAAGCGCTGATCGCTCCAGTTGTCGACGTTTTCATCCGCTGGCACTTGCAGGTAGTAACGGGTGCGAACCGCTGACCGCATGCTGCACAAGGCAAACCCGCGTTCGTGGCGGGCGTAGACCAGTTCGTCTTGCACTGGCGGGGTGTCGGCGAGAATGCCTAGCCAGCCGAAAGGGTAAACCCGTTCGAACACCTTCAGGCAATCCGCAGGAATTGACTGCCGGGCGACACCGTGGAAACCATCACAACCGGCGATGTAATCGCAATCGACGCGCCAGGTTTCGCCGTCCTTTTCGAAGGTGACGAAGGCTTCGTCGCTTTTCATGCCGTGAGGAACGACATTGCTCACTTGATAAATCGTCGTTGCCCCGGCCTCCCGACGAGCGGCCATCAGATCGCGGGTGACTTCGGTCTGGCCGTAGATCATTACGGTCTTGCCGCCGGTCAAGGCGTGCAGATCGATGTGTACCTGACGCCCGTCCAGCGCCAGATCGAAACCGCCGTGAACCATACCTTCAGCGTCCATCCGCTGACTCACGCCGGCCTGACGCAACAGCTCTACCATGCCTTGTTCAAGCACACCGGCACGGATGCGCCCGAGCACATAATCGGGTGCCTGGCGTTCGAGGATGAGGGTGTCGATGCCGGCGTTGTGGAGCAACTGACCGAGGAGCAATCCGGATGGACCGGCGCCGATGATGGCGACTTGGGTTTTCAGCGTTTTCATTGTTTTTATGGCTCGCAAGCTTCACGCGGCCAAGGCCGGTGAATGATTTTTATGGATCGAGTGCTTGCATTTTTCCCTTGCGGGTCTGTCAATTGAAGGTGAAAACTGAGCCGATACCTGTACATTCTGCCAATCGGTGCGATTATCGCCCGTAACCCTAGAGGCCTGGATTGAAGTGATGAACAAGCCTGAGCTGCCTTCGATTCCGGTGTTCAAGCTCTACGGTGAAAGCCTGGACTGGCCGACCCCGGACTTGCTGCACTGTGAAACCATTTCCTCACGCAGTCGCGAACATCAATGGGAAATCAAACCCCACCGCCACGCCGATTTGTGCCAGCTGCTCTTCGTCTTCAAAGGTCAGGCAGAGCTTGAGATCGAAGGTCAGCGCACTCAGCTTCAAACGCCTGCCATTCAAGTACTGCCACCGCTATCGGTACATGGCTTCCGTTTTTCCGAGGACATCGAAGGATTCGTCGTCACGCTCGCCACGCCGCTGATCAATCACTTGCAGGCGCAACTGGGCAACGCGGTTCACGCGCTTGCCCAGGCCGATAGCTATCCGGCGGGCAATGACGGCGATTACCTGAATAGCTTGTTTACGGCGTTGCAGGCTGAGTACAACGGCCATCAACCCGCGCGGGAAATGCTCATGCATTCGCTGGTCAGCGTGATCATGGTCTGGGTCAGCCGCCAGGCGATCGTGCGCCATAACGCCAGCCAGCGGCCGCAACGCCAGCGCGAATACCTCGCCGGGTTTATTCAATTGGTGGAGGAAACTTACCGCCAGCATGTGAAGGTCGAGGATCTGGCCCATCGACTGGGCATTTCGGTCTCTCACCTCAACGGCACGTGCCGTGAACTGGCGGGGCAACCGGCGTTGCAGATCATGCACGAACGCCAGTTACTGGAAGCCAAGCGCCTGCTGACCTATACCAGCATGACCATTTACGATATGTCGGAATTGTTGGGGTTTTCCGATCCGACCAACTTCACGCGTCTGTTCCGGCGTCGGGTGGGGATTTCGCCCAAGGCGTTTCGTGACAGGCTGAAGGCCGAGCAGTAATTCTGTAACCACTACAAATCCCTGTGGGAGCGAGCTTGCTCGCTCCCACAGGGATTTTATTCCAGCCTGATTCAATCAGCGCAGCGCATTCAGCGTGGCGTTGTGCGGAATACAGCGCTCGAAGTTACAACTCGCGTATTCGCGGGGCAGTTGTCGCAGTTGCTCGACCCGCCAGGCCGCGGTGCCGTACAACGCCAGCGTGGCAGCGCAGGTGATGAAAATCGCGAAGTATCTTCTTGTTTTGATGTTCATGGTGTTCGACCTCTGAACGAATACCCTTGGGTACTGCTTTCAGCATAGGTCAGCCATGAAGACTTGCCAGCACCAGCGGTTGCACATTTAACGCGACATTCAGAACACTGATGACCGGGTTTACAGGTCGATATCCCACGCCGGGTTTTCCGGGAATCTGAGCACCAGAAAATCCAGCATGCTGCGCAATGCCGCCGGCATGTGCTTGCGCGAGGCATAGACCGCGTAGATGTTCATCTGCCGGGGTTCGGCGTCGGGCAGCAAGCGAATCAACTCACCTGCGTGAATGTGCACCCCGGCCTGATAGGTCGGCAGCATCGCCACCCCCGCACCGGCCAACGTCGCTCGCAACAGCGTGCTTGCTTCGTTGGCGCTGATATTGCCCTGAACCGGCACCGAGACCGGCTCGCCGTCCTCTTCGAAATGCCACAGGCTTTTGCCGAAGTAAGAGTGAGTGAGGCAGTTGTGTCGACTCAGCTCTTCAACCCGCTGTGGCGCCGGATGCGCTTGCAGATAATCCGGGGCCGCGCAGACCACCGAGCGGCAAACGGTCAGGCGCCGGGCGATCAGGTTCGGATCGAGGTCATTGCTGGTGCGGATCGCCAGATCGATGCGCTCATCCACCAGATTCACCGTGCGATCGAGCATCTGCATATCGATGCTGACGCCGGGGTAGCGCTTGACGTACGCCGCCATCGCATCGGCCAGTTGCGCCTGGCCGAACGAGGTGCTGACGCTGATCCGCAGCAGTCCGCGCGGGGCGTCGTGGGGTTCGCTCACGGCGGCCTGCATATCGCTCGACAGTTCAATCATCTGCCGGCAGCGCGGCAGGATTTCACTGCCGGCGGCGGTCAGGCTCAATTTTCGCGTGGTGCGGTGCATCAGGCGTGCGCCGACCCAGTCTTCCAGCTCGGCCAGATAACGCGATACCACCGGGCGTGAAAGGTCCAGGTGATCGGCCGCTGCCGACTGACTGCCCAGGTCCACCACCGTGACAAACACCCGCATTGCTTGGAGACGATCCATGATTTGCCCGCTTTCAGAAACAAACTATGTCCAAGCATCGCATTTTTTGTACTGACTCAGGCAACTAAGCTCTGTCCCATCGCCAGACATGGCATTCGGACACCGGAGCAACAGATGATCGGTTTCACTGTAATCAAACGCGTACTCCTCGCCACCGCTTCCCTCGGTTTTGCTGCCCACGCAGCGGCTGCCAACCTGACCCTCGATGTCTACAACCCGGGGACCAACGCCATTTTTCCGGTGACCTCGGTGCTGGTCAGCGGCGCAAAAGACGCGATCCTGGTCGATGCACAATTCGGTAAATCCCAGGCCGAGCAAGTGGTGGAAAAGATCCGCGCCAGCGGCAAGCACCTGACCACCATTTACATCAGCCACGGTGATCCGGATTACTACTTCGGCCTCGACACCCTGACCAAAGCCTTCCCCGATGCAAAGGTGCTGGCTTCGCAGCCGACCGTTGATCACATCAACAAAACCGTCGAAGGCAAACTGGCGTTCTGGGGCCCGAAAATGGGCGCCGACGTACCGGCGAAAACCATCGTGCCGGGCGTGCTCAAGGGCGACAGCCTGATGCTCGAAGGGCAGAAGTTGCAGGTGATCGGGCTTGCGGGCAAACAACCGGATCGCAGCTTCGTATGGATTCCTTCGCTCAAAGCCGTGGTCGGTGGTGTTGTCGTCGCTGAGAACATCCACGTGTGGATGGCCGACACCCAGACCGCACAATCCCACGCCGACTGGCTGGAAACCCTGCATTCGATCGAAACCCTGAAGCCGAACACCGTGGTGCCGGGTCATTACCTGGGTAACAGCAGCCGTTCGCTGGCCAGCGTGAAATTCACCGCCGATTACATCAAAGCGTTCGATGCAGAAACCGCCAAGGCCAAGGATTCCGCCGCCCTGATCGCGGCAATGAAAAAACGCTACCCGAAGCTGGGCGAGGAAAGCTCGCTGGAGCTGAGCGCCAAAGTCGCCAAAGGCGAAATGCAGTGGTAACCCGATTCTGAAAACGCAGCACTCTCAAGCCAACTGGAGAATGTCATGAGCAAAATCGCAATCATCGGTGCCACCGGTCGTGCCGGTAGCCAACTGCTGGAAGAAGCCCTGCGTCGCGGCCACAGCGTTACCGCCATCGCCCGGGACACCTCGAAGATCGGCGCCCGTGCCGGTGTGGTCAGCCAGAATGTCGATGTGCTGGATTCGGTGGCGCTGCAAGATGCCGTCGCCGGTCATGATGTGGTGATCACCGCCGCGCATTTCGCGACGGTGCCGGCCAGCGCAATTGTCGGGCCAGTGAAGCAGGCGGGTGTGAAACGCCTGTTGGTGGTCGGCGGTGCCGGTTCGCTGTTGTTGCCGGACGACACTCGGGTTATCGACAGCGCAGGTTTCCCGGCCGAGTACAAAACCGAGGCCAGCGCCGGTGCGGCGTTTCTTGAGGCGTTGCGTCAGGAAAAGGAATTGGACTGGAGTTTTCTGTCGCCGTCGGCGGAGTTTGTCGAAGGTGAGCGCAGCGGTACGTTCCGTGTCGGCAAGGATCATTTGCTGATGAGTGGAGAAGGGCGCAGCTGGATCACTTTTGCCGATTACGCGATTGCGTTGATCGACGAAGTGGAAGCGCCGAAACATTCGCGGCAGCGGTTTACGGTCGGGTACTGACAGCCCCCCTCACCCCAGCCCTCTCCCGGAGGGAGAGGGAGCCGACCTGATCTGGCTTAATGATTCTGGACACCCCTAAAGGGCGGTAATCTACGCCCAGCGACGAGGTGTGATATGACCAGACGATATTTTTCGACAG
>NZ_JBIUWI010000099.1:0-6669 GCF_044743385.1 Pseudomonas sp. NPDC087639
TCACTCCGCTAATTTACAACCTGCGATCGCCCTTTCATGCGTTATTCACGGGAGGTCTTCTTGACTAAGCCAGCCATACTTGCCCTTGCTGATGGCAGCATTTTTCGCGGCGAAGCCATTGGAGCCGACGGTCAAACCGTTGGTGAGGTGGTGTTCAACACCGCAATGACCGGCTATCAGGAAATCCATACCGATCCTACCTACGCCCAACAGATCGTTACCCTGACTTACCCGCACATCGGCAACACCGGCACCACGCCGGAAGACGCCGAGTCCGACCGCGTCTGGTCCGCTGGCCTGGTCATCCGTGACCTGCCGCTGGTAGCGAGCAACTGGCGTAACACGATGTCCCTGTCCGACTACCTGAAAGCCAACAATGTTGTGGCAATCGCCGGTATCGACACCCGTCGCCTGACCCGCATCCTGCGTGAGAAAGGCGCACAGAACGGCTGCATCATGGCTGGTGACAACATCTCCGAAGAAGCTGCGATTGCCGCTGCCCAAGGCTTCCCGGGCCTGAAAGGCATGGATCTGGCGAAAGTCGTCAGCACCAAGAAGCAATACGAATGGCGTTCGACTGTCTGGGATCTGAAAACCGACAGCCACGCGACCATCGAAGCTTCCGAGTTGCCATACCACGTGGTTGCCTTCGACTACGGCGTCAAGGTCAACATCCTGCGCATGCTGGTCGAGCGCGGCTGCCGCGTCACCGTCGTGCCGGCACAAACTCCGGCTGCTGACGTGCTGGCACTGAAGCCGGATGGCGTGTTCCTGTCCAACGGTCCTGGTGATCCGGAGCCGTGCGACTACGCGATCCAGGCGATCAAGGACGTGCTGGAAACCGAAATTCCGGTATTCGGCATCTGCCTCGGCCACCAACTGCTGGCTCTGGCCTCCGGTGCCAAGACCCTGAAAATGGGTCACGGCCACCACGGTGCCAACCACCCGGTGCAGGATCTGGACACTGGCGTCGTGATGATCACCAGCCAGAACCACGGTTTCGCGGTAGACGAAGCGACCCTGCCAGCCAACGTTCGCGCGATCCACAAGTCGCTGTTCGATGGCACCCTGCAAGGCATCGAGCGCACCGACAAGAGCGCGTTCAGCTTCCAGGGCCACCCTGAAGCGAGCCCGGGCCCGAACGATGTAGCGCCACTGTTCGACCGCTTTATCAACGAGATGGCCAAGCGACGCTAAGCGTTCGCCTTGAGACTGTAGAGAGAAGCTCCTCGAGGGCGGCCCCGAACCCGGCGGCCCCTTCGAGACTTCAGAAATCGATCAAGACGGCTTGCCGACTGACCTGCGGATTTGAGTGACAAACCCATGCCAAAACGTACAGACATTAAAAGCATCCTGATTCTCGGCGCTGGCCCGATCGTTATCGGCCAGGCCTGCGAATTCGACTACTCCGGCGCCCAGGCTTGCAAAGCCCTGCGCGAAGAGGGTTATCGCGTCATCCTGGTGAACTCCAACCCGGCCACCATCATGACCGACCCGGACATGGCTGACGCCACGTACATCGAGCCGATCAAGTGGCAGACTGTTGCCAAGATCATCGAAAAAGAACGTCCGGATGCCGTGCTGCCTACCATGGGCGGCCAGACCGCTCTTAACTGCGCCCTGGATCTGGAGCGCGAAGGCGTTCTGGAGAAGTTCGGCGTGGAAATGATCGGCGCCAACGCCGACACCATCGACAAGGCTGAAGACCGTTCGCGTTTCGACAAGGCGATGAAATCCATCGGCCTGGCGTGCCCGCGTTCCGGTATCGCCCATAGCATGGAAGAAGCCAACGCGGTTCTCGAAACCCTGGGCTTCCCGTGCATCATCCGTCCGTCCTTCACCATGGGCGGCACTGGCGGCGGTATCGCTTACAACCGCGAAGAGTTCGAAGAAATCTGCGCCCGTGGTCTGGACTTGTCCCCGACTAAAGAGCTGCTGATCGACGAATCGCTGATCGGCTGGAAAGAATATGAAATGGAAGTTGTCCGCGACAAAAAGGACAACTGCATCATCGTCTGCTCGATCGAAAACTTCGACCCGATGGGCGTGCACACCGGTGACTCGATCACCGTGGCTCCGGCTCAGACCCTGACCGACAAGGAATACCAGATCCTGCGTAACGCCTCTCTGGCGGTACTGCGCGAGATCGGCGTCGAGACCGGCGGTTCCAACGTGCAGTTCGGTATCTGCCCTGACACTGGCCGTATGGTCGTGATCGAAATGAACCCGCGCGTATCGCGTTCCTCGGCGCTGGCTTCGAAAGCCACCGGTTTCCCGATCGCCAAAGTCGCGGCCAAACTGGCTGTGGGTTACACCCTCGACGAACTGTCGAACGACATCACCGGCGGCAAGACCCCGGCGTCCTTCGAGCCGTCCATCGACTACGTCGTCACCAAGCTGCCGCGCTTCGCCTTCGAGAAGTTCGCCAAGGCTGACGCACGCCTGACCACTCAGATGAAGTCGGTGGGTGAAGTCATGGCCATCGGCCGTACTTTCCAGGAATCCCTGCAGAAAGCCCTGCGCGGTCTGGAAGTGGGCGTTTGCGGTCTGGACGAGAAACTCGACCTGAGCAACCCGGAAAGCATGAGCGTGCTCAAGCGTGAGCTGACCGTGCCGGGCGCCGAGCGTATCTGGTACGTGGCCGACGCTTTCCGCGCCGGCATGACCGTCGAAGAAATCTTCGGCATGAACATGATTGACCCGTGGTTCCTGGTGCAGATCGAAGATCTGATCAAAGACGAAGAGAAGGTCAAGACCCTCGGTCTGTCCGCTATCGACCGCGACCTGATGTTCAAGCTCAAGCGCAAAGGCTTCTCCGATCAGCGTCTGGCCAAGCTGCTGGGCGTCACCGAGAAAAACCTGCGTACTCACCGCCACAAGCTGGATGTGTTCCCGGTCTACAAGCGCGTTGACACCTGCGCGGCCGAGTTCGCCACCGATACCGCTTACCTGTACTCGACTTACGAGGAAGAGTGCGAAGCTGCGCCGTCTGGTCGCGACAAGATCATGATCCTGGGCGGCGGTCCAAACCGTATCGGTCAGGGTATCGAGTTCGACTACTGCTGCGTTCACGCTGCGCTCGCTCTGCGCGAAGACGGTTACGAGACCATCATGGTCAACTGCAACCCGGAAACCGTTTCCACTGACTACGACACTTCTGACCGTCTGTACTTCGAGCCGGTAACCCTGGAAGACGTGCTGGAAATCGTTCGTGTCGAGAAGCCGAAAGGCGTGATCGTCCAGTACGGTGGCCAGACTCCGCTGAAACTGGCCCGTGCCCTGGAAGCCGCCGGTGTGCCGATCATCGGCACCAGCCCTGACGCCATCGACCGCGCCGAAGACCGTGAGCGCTTCCAGCAAATGGTTGAGCGTCTGAACCTGCGTCAGCCGCCAAACGCCACCGTGCGTAGCGAGGACGAAGCGATCCGTGCCGCCAGCAAGATCGGTTATCCGCTGGTCGTGCGTCCGTCCTACGTACTGGGCGGCCGGGCGATGGAAATCGTTTACGAAGAAGAAGAACTCAAACGCTACTTGCGTGATGCGGTGAAAGTGTCGAACGACAGCCCTGTGCTGCTCGACCACTTCCTCAACTGCGCCATCGAGATGGACGTTGACGCAGTCTGCGACGGTACTGATGTCGTGATCGGCGCGATCATGCAGCACATCGAGCAGGCCGGCGTTCACTCCGGTGACTCCGCGTGCTCGCTGCCGCCGTACTCGCTGCCGCTGCATATCCAGGACGAGATGCGCGAACAGGTCAAGAAAATGGCCCTGGAGTTGGGCGTTGTCGGCCTGATGAACGTGCAATTGGCGCTGCAAGGCGAAGACATCTACGTCATCGAAGTCAACCCGCGCGCTTCGCGTACCGTGCCGTTTGTCTCCAAGTGCATCGGTGTTTCCCTGGCGATGATCGCGGCTCGCGTGATGGCTGGTAAAACCCTGAAAGAAATCGGCTTCACCAAAGAAATCATTCCGAACTTCTACAGCGTGAAAGAGGCGGTCTTCCCGTTCGCCAAATTCCCTGGCGTTGACCCGATCCTCGGTCCAGAGATGAAGTCGACCGGTGAAGTGATGGGTGTCGGCGACACCTTCGGTGAAGCATTCGCCAAGGCCCAGATGGGCGCGAGCGAAGTGCTGCCGACCGGCGGTACTGCGTTCATCAGCGTGCGCGACGATGACAAGCCGCTGGTTGCAGGCGTGGCCCGTGATCTGATCAACTTGGGCTTCGAAGTGGTTGCCACTGCCGGTACTGCCAAGCTGATCGAAGCTGCAGGCCTGAAAGTGCGCCGTGTGAACAAGGTGACCGAGGGTCGTCCGCACGTGGTCGACATGATCAAAAATGACGAAGTCACGCTGATCATCAACACCACTGAAGGTCGTCAGTCGATCGCTGACTCTTACTCCATTCGCCGTAATGCCTTGCAGCACAAGATTTACTGCACCACCACCATTGCGGCGGGCGAAGCTATCTGTGAAGCGCTGAAGTTCGGTCCGGAAAAGACCGTGCGTCGCTTGCAGGATCTACACGCAGGATTGAAGGCATGATCAAGTACCCAATGACCGTCCAGGGCGCGAAAGCCCTGGAAGAAGAACACGCTCACCTGACCAAGGTCGTCCGTCCGAAGCTCAGCCAGGACATCGGTACGGCCCGCGAGTTGGGCGATTTGAAGGAAAACGCTGAATACCATGCCGCCCGCGAACAGCAAGGCATGGTCGAAGCGCGGATTCGTGACATTGAAGGCCGGATTCAGAATCAGGTCGTTATTGATGTCACAACAATTCCTCACACCGGCAAAGTAATTTTCGGTACTACCGTGGAAATCGCTAACGTCGAGACGGATGAAAGCGTCACTTACCACATCGTGGGTGAGGATGAGGCTGACTTCAAACTCGGCAAGATTTCGGTCGGTTCGCCTCTGGCCCGCGCCTTGATCGGCAAGGAAGAGGGCGACGTGGTTGCCGTGAAAACGCCAAGTGGCGTTATCGAGTACGAGATTGTCGAAGTCCGTCACATCTGAAACCGGGCGCCCGCTGCATGCGGGCGCCATGCTTTGGCAGCTGACCCAGATGCTGTGGGTCGGTGGTCTCTGGTTGGTTCATTTCGGTTTGCAGCCGGTGTTGGGCAGGATTGGCCTGGCACCGCTGCTGATCGATGAAGTCGCCAGTGCATTTGAAGTGCTGGTGGTGGGTTTCTCCGCCGCATGCGTTATTTTTCAGGCTTTGGTGCTGGTACAGGCCGAGGGGCTTGGCAGTCTATGGCGGGATTTTCGCGGGCAGGTGCTGTTGATGGCGTTGTATGCGTGCGCGATGTTTATCGCAGTACGAGTCGGCTGGCCGGATGCGCAGCGCTGGCAGGTGTTCAGTTATCTGGTTCTGGGGTTTTCCGGGCTGGTGCTGGTGATGCAGCCGGTGCCGGGATGGAGTGGCAGGGTGCGCGAAGCACACCCTTGACCCTTTTCATCACTTGAAGCGATGAACGTTCGACAGCTGCTTGTTGGCGCTGAAGTTCTTGCGGTAAACCAGTGCCATCTTGCCGATGACCTGTACCAGATCCGCTTTGCCGACCTTGCACAGCTCTGCAATGTGCGCGAGGCGTGACTCACGATCGAGGATGTTGAGCTTGATTTTGATCAGCTCGTGATCCGCCAAGGCGCGTTCAAGTTCGGCTAGCACACCTTCAGTCAAACCGTTGTCAGCCACAGTCAAAACCGGTTTCAGGTGATGGCCAATGGATTTGTACTGTTTCTTCTGCTCTGGAGTGAGCGGCATAATCTGACCCTTTCGTCTGGATTCTGTAAAATGGCGGCCATTTTACCCGAGGGTTCGTGGATCCGCCCAATTAATCACGACCCTTATCATCGAGGTGCCCAATGGCGCGTTCCAAGACAAGCCTTGGTTGGCTGAAAAGACATGTCAATGATCCTTACGTGAAGCAGGCGCAGAAGGATGGCTACCGCTCGCGTGCGAGTTACAAGCTTCTGGAAGTCCAGGAGAAATACAAGCTGATCCGCCCTGGCATGAGCGTTGTCGACCTCGGGGCTGCGCCCGGTGGCTGGTCGCAGGTTACCAGTCGGCTGATCGGTGGTCAGGGGCGTCTGATCGCTTCGGACATCCTGGAAATGGACAGCATTCCGGACGTGACTTTTATCCAGGGTGACTTCACCGAAGACGCAGTGCTCGCGCGGATCCTTGAAGCTGTGGGTAATTCGCAGGTTGACCTTGTGATTTCCGATATGGCCCCCAATATGAGTGGTACGCCTGAGGTGGACATGCCAAAAGCCATGTTTCTTTGCGAGCTGGCGCTTGATCTGGCGGAACGAATACTCAAGCCGGGTGGAAATTTCGTGATCAAGATTTTTCAGGGCGAAGGGTTTGATGTTTACCTGAAGGATGCTCGTCGGAAATTCGACAAGATCCAGATGATCAAGCCTGACTCTTCCCGTGGCAGTTCCCGCGAGCAATACATGTTGGCTTGGGGCTACCGCGGTCGCAGTGAATAAAACGAGGTTTTTGTGCGGGGTGATAGGTTTTTCGTATTTTGCCCTGCGTGCATAAGCGAATATTGTGTAGAAAGTGTTTCACAAAGGGTTACAGACGGCGCCTGCCAGAGTTGTAGGTAATGTAGTAAGTTAGGCCGGTGAATATCATGCGAAGCGCGCGCCAGTAGCG
>NZ_JBIUWI010000099.1:6679-11479 GCF_044743385.1 Pseudomonas sp. NPDC087639
TGAACAACTTCTCCAGCCCTAACGAGCCGCAGACCCTCAACTATTCCGACTTCATCCAGCAGGTCAAGGATGGCAAGGTCGAGCGCGTAGCGGTTGATGGCTATGTGATTACCGGCAAGCGCAACGATGGCGATAGCTTCAAGACCATTCGTCCGGCGATTCAGGACAATGGCCTGATCGGCGACCTGGTCGACAACCATGTTGTGGTTGAAGGCAAGCAGCCTGAGCAGCAAAGTATCTGGACCCAGCTCCTCGTGGCCAGCTTCCCGATCCTGGTGATCATCGCGGTGTTCATGTTCTTTATGCGCCAGATGCAGGGCGGCGCCGGTGGCAAGGGCGGGCCGATGAGCTTTGGCAAGAGCAAGGCGCGTCTGCTGTCCGAAGATCAGGTGAAAACCACTTTGGCTGACGTTGCCGGTTGCGACGAAGCCAAGGAAGAAGTTGGTGAGCTGGTTGAGTTCCTCCGTGATCCGGGCAAGTTCCAGCGTCTGGGCGGTCGCATTCCTCGCGGTGTGCTGATGGTGGGCCCTCCGGGTACCGGTAAAACCCTGCTGGCCAAGGCAATTGCCGGTGAAGCCAAGGTGCCTTTCTTCACCATCTCCGGTTCCGACTTTGTTGAAATGTTCGTGGGTGTCGGCGCGAGCCGCGTTCGCGACATGTTCGAACAGGCCAAGAAGCACGCGCCTTGCATCATCTTCATCGACGAAATCGACGCCGTCGGTCGTCATCGTGGCGCCGGTATGGGTGGTGGGCACGACGAGCGCGAGCAGACCCTCAACCAGTTGCTGGTTGAGATGGATGGCTTCGAAATGAATGACGGCATCATCGTAATCGCTGCGACCAACCGTCCTGACGTACTCGACCCTGCATTGCTGCGTCCGGGCCGTTTCGACCGTCAGGTCGTGGTCGGTCTGCCGGATATCCGTGGTCGCGAACAGATCCTCAAGGTTCACATGCGTAAAGTGCCAATGGGCGACGACGTTGCTCCGGCCGTTATCGCTCGCGGTACTCCGGGCTTCTCCGGTGCCGACCTTGCCAACTTGGTCAACGAAGCCTCGCTGTTTGCGGCTCGCGCCGGCAAGCGCATCGTCGAGATGAAAGAGTTCGAGCTGGCCAAAGACAAGATCATGATGGGCGCCGAGCGCAAATCGATGGTCATGTCCGAGAAAGAGAAGCAGAACACTGCTTACCACGAAGCTGGCCACGCTATTGTTGGTCGTGTAGTGCCTGAGCACGATCCGGTCTACAAGGTTTCGATCATTCCGCGCGGTCGTGCGTTGGGTGTGACCATGTTCCTTCCGGAAGAAGATCGCTATAGCCTGTCCAAGCGTGCGTTGATCAGCCAGATCTGCTCCCTGTATGGCGGCCGTATTGCTGAGGAAATGACCCTCGGCTTCGATGGTGTGACCACCGGTGCTTCCAACGACATCATGCGTGCCAGCCAGATTGCGCGGAACATGGTGACCAAGTGGGGCCTGTCGGAAAAACTCGGTCCGCTGATGTATGCCGAAGAAGAGGGTGAAGTATTCCTTGGTCGCGGCGGCGGTGGCCAGGCTGCAAGCTTCTCCGGCGAGACAGCCAAACTGATCGACTCCGAAGTGCGCAGCATCATTGATCAGTGCTACGGCACTGCCAAGCAGATCCTCACAGACAACCGTGACAAGCTTGATGCCATGGCTGATGCGCTGATGAAGTACGAAACGATTGATGCCGAGCAGATCGACGACATCATGGCTGGTCGTCCGCCTCGCGAGCCTCGCGACTGGTCGGGAGGCACTGGTACGCCGCCGCCTCCGGTTGTTCAGGATGAGCGTCCGGAAACACCGATTGGCGGTCCGGCTGCTGACGTTTAAGGTTTTTAATGACTTCTGTACAGTCCCTGACCCGGTTGCCTTGCGGCAACCGGGTTCTTGATTTGGCCCGGACGCATGTCATGGGTATTCTCAATGTCACTCCCGATTCGTTCTCCGATGGCGGCCGCTACAGCCAACTCGACGCGGCCTTGCGCCATGCCGAGTCTATGGTTGCGGCTGGTGCGACGCTGATCGATGTGGGTGGTGAGTCCACTCGTCCCGGCGCGCGAGCGGTTTCGCCGCTGGAAGAGCTAGAACGCGTGGCGCCAATCGTTGAGCTGATCAATCGCGAACTCGATGTAATTATCTCGGTAGATACGTCGACCCCCGCCGTGATGCGCGAAACTGCGCGGCTGGGCGCGGGTTTGATCAACGATGTGCGGTCGCTCCGGCGCGATGGCGCACTGGATGCGGCGGCGGCAACGGGTTTGCCGGTCTGCCTCATGCATATGCTCGGTGAGCCGGGTGATATGCAGAACAATCCGCAGTATCAGGATGTCACGCGGGAAGTGGGTGAGTTTCTCGCTGAGCGCATGGCTCAATGTGCGCTGGCGGGTATCCCCGCAGACCGGATCGTTCTCGACCCGGGCTTTGGCTTCGCCAAAACCCTGCAGCACAATCTAAGCTTGTTCAAGCATATGGAAGCCCTGCATGCGCTGGGGCGGCCATTGCTGGTCGGTGTTTCACGCAAGAGCATGATCGGCCAGGCGCTTAATCGCCCGGTAGGTGAGCGTCTGCATGGTGGTCTGGCACTCGCGGCACTGGCATCTGTCAAAGGCGCGCGTATATTGCGCGTCCATGATGTAGCGGAGACGGTGGACGTGGTGAGAATGATCGCGGCCGTCGAATCAGCCGAATAAGAATGATGGAGCACTTATGAGCAAGAAATACTTTGGTACTGACGGCATTCGTGGCCGAGTCGGGGTATACCCGATTACTCCTGACTTCATGCTTAAACTCGGTTGGGCTGCTGGCATGGCGTTCCGCAAGATGGGCGCGTGCAAGGTGCTGGTCGGCAAGGACACGCGAATCTCCGGCTACATGTTCGAATCGGCCCTTGAGGCTGGCCTGACATCGGCAGGTGCTGATGTGATGCTGCTCGGCCCAATGCCGACGCCGGCGATTGCTTACCTGTCGCGCACGTTCCAGGCTGAGGCCGGAATTGTAATAAGCGCTTCGCACAATCCGCACGATGATAACGGCATCAAGTTCTTCTCCGGTAAAGGCACCAAGCTGCCGGATGAGCTGGAGCTGATGATTGAGGAGTTGCTCGATACGCCAATGACCGTGGTTGAGTCGAGCAAGATCGGCAAGGTTTCGCGAATCAACGATGCGTCCGGTCGTTACATTGAATTCTGCAAGAGTAGCGTGCCGACAGGGACCAACTTTTCCGGTCTCAAGATTGTCATCGACTGCGCCCACGGTGCTACCTATAAAGTTGCCCCAAGCGTTTTTCGTGAGCTTGGCGCGGAAGTTGTCGTGTTGTCGGCCCAGCCCAATGGTCTGAACATCAACGACAACTGTGGCTCAACCCATATGGGGCAGTTGCAGGCGGCCGTCCTGGCTGAGCACGCTGATCTGGGCATCGCTTTTGATGGCGATGGCGATCGGGTTCTGATGGTCGATCACACTGGCACAATCGTTGATGGTGATGACTTGTTGTTCATCATTGCGCGTGATCTGCATGAGCGTGGCAAGTTGCAGGGTGGCGTGGTCGGTACTCTGATGAGTAACCTCGGTCTGGAATTGGCCCTCGCTGAACTTTCGATTCCATTTATTCGTGCCAATGTCGGCGACCGCTATGTGATAGCCGAGTTGCTGGAGCGCAATTGGCTGGTCGGTGGTGAGAACTCGGGGCACATCGTTTGCTTCAATCACACCACGACTGGCGATGCGATCATCGCTGCACTGCAGGTGCTGATGTCGCTCAAGACGCGTAATCAAGGTCTGGCGCAAGCCCGGCAAGCACTGCGCAAGTGCCCTCAGGTGCTGATCAATGTGCGTTTTGGTGGTGGCGAAAGCCCGCTGGAGCATGCGGCTGTCAAGGAAGCCAGTGCGCGTGTAACCCAGGCAATGGCGGGGCGCGGCCGTGTGCTTTTGCGCAAGTCCGGCACAGAGCCTCTGGTGCGCGTAATGGTCGAAGGCGAGGATGAAGCTCAGGTTCGCAGTTACGCCGAAGAACTGGCAAAACTAGTAACTGAAGTTTCTGCCTGATTCGGCTTGCAAGCCATGATTGTGTTGGGTAACATCTGCGCCCACTTTGACCGACGAGGTACAGCATGCGTCGCCCTATGGTAGCTGGTAACTGGAAGATGCACGGTACCCGCGCCAGCGTCGCTGAGCTGATCAACGGCCTTCGTCATCTGGCCTTGCCTAGCGGTGTTGATGTCGCGGTATTCCCGCCTTGCTTGTATATCAATCAAGTGGTTGATGGCTTGAAAGGCAAGTCGATTTCGGTCGGCGCGCAGAACTCTGCGGTGGAATCCATGCAAGGTGCGTTGACTGGTGAGATTGCGCCGAGTCAGTTGGTGGATGCAGGTTGTTCCCTGGTACTTGTCGGGCATTCCGAACGCCGTCAGATAATGGGCGAGCGAGACGCAATGCTGAATCGCAAGTTCGCAGCGGCACAGGCATGTGGCTTAATCCCGGTGTTGTGCGTAGGGGAGACCCTCGAGCAGCGCGAAGCTGGTAAAACTCTTGAGGTTGTCGGGCGTCAGCTGGGCAGCATCATCGAGGAGCTGGGTGTAGGTGCCTTTGCCAAGGCAGTCATTGCTTACGAGCCTGTCTGGGCCATTGGTACCGGACTGACTGCGACGCCGCAACAGGCTCAGGATGTGCATAAAGCCATTCGTGAGCAGTTGGCGGCAGAGAATTCTGAAGTCGCACGAGGTGTGCGGCTTCTATACGGCGGCAGCGTGAAGGCGGCCAATGCGGTCGAACTGTTCGG
>NZ_JBIUWI010000100.1:0-10718 GCF_044743385.1 Pseudomonas sp. NPDC087639
GTTCACTTCAAAGCTATCCAATCCGACGGCTTCAAAAGCCTGAAAGAAGGCCAACAG
The DNA here is from genome assembly GCF_044743385.1 of Pseudomonas sp. NPDC087639. NCBI lineage: Bacteria > Pseudomonadati > Pseudomonadota > Gammaproteobacteria > Pseudomonadales > Pseudomonadaceae > Pseudomonas > Pseudomonas sp. NPDC087639. Next base: position 58 of record NZ_JBIUWI010000100.1, read on the forward strand.
GTTTCTTTCATCGCTACCCGCGGTCAGAAAGGCATGCAAGCTGAAGAAGTACAAGTTATCTAACTTGTAGCTTCTTTAGAAAAGAGCCCCGCCCTCAAAGCGGGGCTTTTTTGTGGGCGTCTGTTTTTAAGGCGCTAAAAAAAACGCAGCCTGATCAGGCTGCGTTTTTTATTGAAGCCGCTACCGGCCTTACCAGGCCACGCCAAACCCTGCGGTGTAACGGGTTTTGTTCAAGTCGGCATCGTTGGTGCCGCTGATGATGTCCCGCTCGGCTTTCAGATTCAGCGACGCCCAGTCGGTGACCTTGTAGCGCAGGCCCAATTCGGCATCCAGCGCGTAGTCCGCTACGCCGGACAATGGCTTGCCCACTTCGCCATTGGTGAAGAACTCGACCTTCTTGCCGATCAGGTAGCGGTTGTAGTCCCACTTCATCGCAACGGAATAGAAGTTGTCCTTGCTGCCATCTTTGTATTCATAGTCGGTACGGTTCAACAGCGAGCCGAGCGAGAACGCGCCCAATTCGTCATCCCAAAACTGGTAACCCGGACCTGTACCGACGACTCGCTGACGGGCCAACTCTTCAACGTGGTCGCGCTTGTAATTCAGGCGCCCTTGCCAGAACCACTTATCCGTCAGGAAGCGGTCGAGTGCGTACTCGGCGCGCCAGTTGTCGGTGGTAGTCACTTCATCCTGCACTTCGCGGTTGTATTCGCCCTCGGCGGTGTGCCGCCAGCGACCGTGGCGCGCCGTAGTCTTGAAGCCGACGTCGTAATCATCGGTGTCTTTTTCTGCGCGCTGATAATCCAGCGCCAGATCGACATTACCCTTCCACACCAGATCCTCGACCACCGGTTTCGGCTTGAGGATTTGCTGGATGCTCGCCAGTTCCACGGTTTTCGGCGCTTCACCGTTGGCCAGCGTGACCTTGCCGTCATCAGCAGCGGTCAACGATTTGGCTTTCTCGCCATTATAGGCATCCTGCTTGACCAGCAATTCCTGGTCACTTTCCAGGGTCTTGACCTCTTTCCAGTCGATCGAGACAGCGCCGGCGTACTGGGTCTGAACCAACAGTTTGCCGCCATCGAACACGGTAATTTTGCCGCTCAACTTGTCACCGTTCTTCAACCAGACGGTGTCGGCAAGCAGGGGCGTGGACGCACTGAAAACAGCAAGGCACAGCAAGGTTCTGGAAAACATAAGCGAGTCGGGGGCTCAAGTTTGCGAAAAAGAACGGCATTATCCGTAGGAATAAGACCCTGACAAGGACTGACCGGACTATTTCTATTGAGTTCATTTCTCAATTGACCGATGAGGGATTACGCTTAAGCCATCCATCCGCTCCTGTTCAGGAACCGCGTACGTGACAGACCCGAACCACGATGGCGAGAGCGAAGCGCAAATCCGACGCACGGCGCTCTACTCGACCCTCGCTCAAGTGCCCGAAGGCAAGGTCGTCAGCTATGGTCAATTGGCTGACCTTGCCGGGTTGGGACGCGCTGCCCGCTGGGTCGGGCGAACCTTGAGTCAATTGCCCGGCGACACCAAACTGCCCTGGCACCGTGTATTGGGCGCCGGTGGGCGAATCAGCCTGCCGGTGGGCAGTCCATCGGGTGATGAACAACGGGCGCGTTTGCGCATGGAAGGCATCACCGTCCTGAACAATCGTGTGGATATTCAGCGCCATGGCTGGCGTCCGGTAGAGCACAGCGGTTAGAGTGCGCGCTTTGTTTTCGCAATCTTGAGGCAGACTTCAGCCCATGCCCCGTAAAACCTGGCGCGCCGCGCTCGCCGCCTATGCCAGTCCTTCGACGCTCGTGCTGTTGTTGCTCGGTTTCGCCGCCGGCCTGCCGTACATGCTGGTGTTTTCAACGCTTTCGGTCTGGCTGCGTGAAGCGGGTGTGGCCCGTGAAACCATCGGCTACGCCAGCCTCATCGGCCTGGCTTACGCGTTCAAATGGGTCTGGTCACCGCTGCTCGATCAATGGCGCTTGCCGTTGCTGGGCAAGCTCGGCCGTCGCCGCTCGTGGCTGGTGCTCTCGCAAGCACTGGTGATTCTCGGTTTGATCGGTATGGGTTTCTGCGATCCGCAGAAGCACCTGTCCTGGCTGATCGCCATCGCCGTCGTCGTTGCGTTCGCCTCCGCCACCCAAGACATCGCGGTAGACGCCTATCGCCTGGAAATCGCCGACGACAGCCGCCAGGCCGCTCTCGCCGCCAGTTACATGTCCGGCTACCGCGTCGCCGCGCTGCTCGCCACCGCGGGCGCGTTGTTTTTCGCCGAAGGTTTCGGCTCTACCGGTTTCAACTATCAACACTCAGCCTGGGCCGGCACTTACGCGCTGTTCGGCGCACTGATGATTCCTGCGCTGCTCACTACCCTGCTGATGCGTGAGCCGCCTGTGCCGTTGCGCACCCAATTGCAAGCGGGCCGCTATACCTTCATGCACCAACTGATGTCGGTATTCGTACTGATCGTGCTGCTGGTGTCCGTGCCGGCGATGTTCACCCAGCTCTACAACACCGATTTCGCCAGCGTGTTGTTCGAAGGCGTCAGCCCGCTCGACCTGCTGCTGGAAGACCGCGCCTTCCTGCGCGCCATTCTTTATACCTTGCTCACCTGGATGTGCCTGTCGACCATGGGTCGCCGCGGGCTGGCGCCGGTCCTGACGCCGGTCAACGACTTCATCCTGCGCTACCGCTGGCAGGCGCTATTGCTGCTCGGGCTGATCGCCACCTATCGGATGTCGGACACGGTCATGGGCGTGATGGCCAACGTGTTCTACATCGACCAGGGGTTCACCAAGGACCAGATTGCCAGCGTCAGCAAGATCTTCGGCCTGATCATGACCCTCGTCGGTGCGGGCATGGGCGGGCTGCTGATCGTGCGCTTCGGCATCCTGCCGATCCTGTTTATTGGCGGCGTGGCATCGGCGGGCACTAACCTGCTGTTTCTGATGTTGGCCGACATGGGGCCGAACCTGAAGATGCTGGTGGTGACCATTTCCCTCGACAACTTCAGCTCGGGACTGGCGACTTCGGCGTTCGTTGCCTACCTGTCGAGCCTGACCAACCTTAAGTTCTCCGCGACGCAGTACGCCTTGCTCAGCTCGATCATGCTCCTGCTGCCGCGCCTGATCGGCGGCTATTCCGGGGTGATGGTGGAGAAGTTCGGTTACCACAACTTCTTCCTGATCACCGCCATGCTCGGTGTGCCGACGCTGTTGCTGATCGCCCTGCACTGGTTCCAGGAAAGCCGCCGCGAAGGCCCTACACCCACGCCTGAGCCTGTGCCGACGCCGCTTGTGGAAGAATCGTAAGACGTTTCGCCAAGGGCGGGAAGAATCCCGCCCTTGTGTCCCTCCGCCGGCCGCACTTCTGTACGTCAGCAAAACTCGCCGGTACACTGCTCCGTCATTTCCAGTCATAGCAACCGACAACGGCCAACCATGCGCACCAGTCAATTTTTGCTCGCCACACAGAAAGAAACGCCTTCCGACGCGGTCGTAATCAGCCACCAGCTGATGCTGCGCGCCGGCATGATCCGCAAACTCGCCTCAGGTCTGTACACCTGGCTGCCCATGGGCCTGCGAGTGATGCGCAAGGTTGAAGCCATCGTTCGTGAAGAAATGAACGCTGCCGGCTCTCTGGAAGTGTTGATGCCGAGCACCCAACCGGCCGAGCTGTGGCAGGAATCGGGACGCTGGGAAGAATACGGCCCTGAGCTGCTGCGCATCAAAGACCGCCACGGTCGCGACTTCTGCGCGGGCCCGACCCACGAAGAAGTGATCACCGATCTGATGCGCAACGAATTGAGCAGCTACAAACAGCTGCCAATCAACCTGTACCAGATCCAGACCAAATTCCGTGACGAAATCCGCCCACGCTTCGGTTTGATGCGCGGCCGCGAATTCATCATGAAGGACGCGTACTCGTTCCACGATGATCAGGCTTCGCTGCAGGTCACCTATGACCGCATGCATCAGGCGTACTGCAACGTGTTCACCCGTCTGGGTCTGAAATTCCGCCCGGTTGAAGCGGACAACGGCTCGATCGGCGGCGCCGGCTCCCACGAATTCCACGTACTGGCCGAGTCCGGCGAAGACGATATCGCCTTCAGCAACGGCTCCGACTACGCGGCGAACATCGAGAAAGCCGAAGCGGTGCCACGGGAAACTTCCCGTCCTGCACCGGCTGAAGAGCTGCGTCTTGTCGACACTCCGGACACCAAGACCATCGCTGCGCTGGTGGAAAAATTCAGTCTGCCGATTGAAAAGACCATCAAGACCCTGATCGTGCACGCGGAAGAAGAAGGCAAGCTGATTGCCCTGGTCATCCGTGGCGACCACGAACTGAACGAAATCAAGGCAGCCCAGCAACCAGGCGTGGCCAGCCCGCTGGTCATGGCGTCCGATGCCGAACTGCGTGACGCCATTGGCGCCGGCGCTGGTTCCCTCGGCCCGCTCAACCTGCCGCTGCCAATCATCATCGACCGCTCGGTCGAACTGATGAGCGACTTCGGCATCGGCGCGAACATCGACGACAAGCACTACTTCGGCGTGAACTGGGAGCGCGATCTGCCGGTTCCGACCGTGGCTGACCTGCGCAACGTGGTTGCCGGCGACCCAAGCCCGGACGGCAAAGGCACGCTGGAAATCAAACGTGGCATCGAAGTCGGGCACATCTTCCAGCTGGGCAACAAGTACAGCAAGGCGATGAAGTGCGAAGTGCTGGGCGAGAACGGCAAGCCAGTGACCCTGGAAATGGGCTGCTACGGCATTGGCGTGTCCCGCGTGGTGGCTGCCGCGATCGAGCAGAACAACGATGCGAACGGCATCATCTGGAGCGACACCCTGGCGCCGTTCCAGATTGCTCTGGTACCGCTGCGTTACGAAACCGAGCAGGTTCGCGAAGCCACCGACAAACTGTACGCAGAACTGACTGCGGCCGGTTTCGAAGTGCTGCTGGATGATCGCGACAAGAAAACCAGCCCGGGCATCAAGTTCGCGGACATGGAGCTGATCGGCATTCCACACCGGATCGTGGTCAGCGACCGCGGCCTCGCCGAAGGCAACCTGGAATACAAGAGCCGTACCGAAGGCGAGGCGCAAGCGCTGCCGGTGGCTGACGTATTGTCCTTCCTTCAGGCTCGTATCCGCCGCTGAAACCAGATAGAGACGTCATGTTCAAGCGAAACACCTTGGGCCTCGGAGGCACCGCCCTGTGCGGTGCCCTGCTGGTCAGCGGCTGTGCCAATCACATGTCACAGCGCAGCGAGCACGAAGAGCGTGTCGAGCGAAAGTTGCTCGATCACACTTTGCAGATCGATGTCGGTGAGCCCAAGGAACTTGAGCTCCCGCAGCGACGCGTGAAGATCAACGAGCAGAAGACATTCGAAGTCACCGAATTCGAAGTCACCCGCCGTTACGACCGCTACACGCCTTACCAACCCTGGCGGGAAGTCTACGAGATTCCGCTGGGCGCGGTGGCGGTGGTCGGTGGCGTCGGCGCGAACGTGGTCAACGTCTTTGCGCTCGGCAATTTGCCGGACAGCGTGACCAAGGACTGGCTGAGCTACGGTTTTGCCGGGCTCAATCCGTTCATGAACGTGCAGTCCAACGGTCGTGCGCAACAGAATCTGGCCGGTATCGATGAAATCCAGCGCGACAAGCGCACGGAGTACTCGAGCCTGCCGTGGAGCGAGCGACCGGTGCAAGTCAAGGCCGGCAAGCAGACATTCGACATGACCACCGACCGTAACGGCGTGCTGCGTCTTAACCTGCTCGACAGCCCGTTTGCCGAAAATGATCTCAATCATGTCGGCAAATTGCAGATCAGCGTCGAAGACGCCAAGGATGAAGTTCACTCTGACTCAACCCTGATGATCAGCAGCCACCTGCGGGGCAAGTTGCTGGAAGCTCACGGGCTGATTTACGACGATCTGGAAGACGACGAAGTGAGCCAATGGGTACACCGGGTCAAACGTCTGTCGGAATTGGGTCTGGAAGAAGAAGCCAGCGAGCTGGAACAAAGCCTGATCGAACTGACGCGAAACGATCCAGAGTTGCAGGCTGAGTTTCTCAAGTCGCTGACCAAGGATGCGGGGCGGTTGGTGGCGGATCCGGGACCGAATTAAGCTCTGTTAAAAGATCGTCCTATCGGACGATCTTTTGCTTTTAAGGGTTCAACGCTCAAACAACTCCATCTGCTCAAACCCGCCACGCAAATCCTCCAGCCTCACCCCAACCCCAAGCAACCGCACCGGTTTACCCCCGCGATTGAACGCCTGCGTCAGCATTAACTGATAACTGCCCAGATCCCGACCCGCCCCGGCCTGCTCCAATGTGGTCTGGGTAAAATCGTGGAATTTCACTTTGACGAACGGCTTACCCGGCCGATAGCTGCTGTCGATCCGCGCCATGCGGGTCTTCAGGGTTTCCAGCAGCTCCGGCAATTTGTCCAGGCAACTGCGCAGGTCCGGCAGATCGACATCGTAGGTATTTTCCACACTGATCGACTGACGGCGACTGTCGTTGTGCACCAGCCGATCATCGATCCCACGCGCCAGACTCCAGAGGCGCTCGCCAAAACTACCGAATTCACGCACCAGCGCCAGCTTGTCCCATTCACGCAACTGCATGCAGTCGACGATACCGAGCTTGCCCAACTTGTCTGCGGTGACCTTGCCGACGCCGTGCAGCTTGTTCACTGGCAACCCGCTGACGAAATCCTCGACTTGATCCGGTGTGATCACGAACAAGCCGTTGGGCTTTTTCCAGTCGCTGGCGATCTTCGCCAGAAACTTGTTCGGCGCCACGCCAGCAGAAACCGTGATGTGCAACTGATTGGAGACCCGGCGACGAATATCCTGGGCAATGCGCGTGGCACTGCCGCCAAAATGCGCGCTGTCCGACACGTCCAGATAGGCCTCATCCAGCGACAGCGGCTCGATCAGATCGGTGTAATCGGCAAAGATCGTGTGAATTTCCTTTGAGGCTTCGCGATAGGCATCCATACGCGGTTTGACAATGGTCAGATCCGGGCACAACTTCAAAGCATGCCCGGATGCCATTGCCGAGCGCACGCCATAGGCACGCGCCTCGTAATTACAGGTGGCGATCACCCCACGCCGATCCGCCGAACCACCCACCGCCAACGGCTTGCCGGCCAGACGCGGGTCATCGCGCATCTCGATGGCGGCGTAGAAACAGTCACAGTCGATGTGGATGATTTTTCGCTGAGTCATGTCAGAAAAGGAAACGTGGCGAGCCGGGTCGGCAGTATCTCACTGACACCTGTATATAGCACCAGTGGTGCTGAATGTTCTTTTATGACTGTAGGAATCGTCCTGTGAATTTATTTTCTCAATCGAAAAGCGACCTTCAATAGAGCTGAAAGCCTTACCCCACCTGCCCTGCGGCTTCTTTCAAGTACCGACAAAGAGCGCTAACCGATTGAACCTCAACAGTTTTATCCGGATTGAAGGTTGACAGCCCAGCGATCCTCTGTAGAATGCCGACACACAGACGCGGGATGGAGCAGTCTGGTAGCTCGTCGGGCTCATAACCCGAAGGTCGTCGGTTCAAATCCGGCTCCCGCAACCAAACATCAAAAAAGGCTACTCGAAAGAGTGGCCTTTTTTGTGCGCGCTTGTTTTTCAGGTTCAGACCTCTTCACCCAGAGAATAGCCAAACAGGAACTCGTTTCATTTCCGAAACTTAACGCGTTACCTGCGACCGTTTGACGCGATTCCACACTTATTTGACCCTTTACGGGATTAGCGGTTGACACCTCGCCGTTCGCCTGTAGAATGCCGCCACACAGACGCGGGATGGAGCAGTCTGGTAGCTCGTCGGGCTCATAACCCGAAGGTCGTCGGTTCAAATCCGGCTCCCGCAACCAAACATCAAAAAAGGCTACTCGAAAGAGTGGCCTTTTTTGTATCTGTGGAAAAAGTCCTTTCGCAACAATGATCTGTCACTGTGCAGTGAATCGTCCAGGATCTTCAGAACCGCCGTGCTGCGACTATGCTTTGAGTCGCGGGCAAGAGGTCTGCAATCCATGACTGCCCTCGCCGATACTTGGTGAGAGGCGTAGTATTTTGTGATTATTTTTTTCTACAGGGATTGGTAACTTGGCTGGATACCTCCATCCTGTCGCGCACAATCCAAGAGGTGATTGATGCGCGCCAACTCGTCTGATCCACAAGACACCGTCACAGCGAACCAACCGATCAAACCCGAGCGCCTGCGCTTGCTGGATCGGTTAAGCAAATATCGTCAACCGATCGGTCTGGCGGTCACTCTGCTGTTGTTTGCCATTGCCCTGATTGCCTGTCGCCACTTGCTCGCCGAACTCGATCTCGATGCTTTGCACGACTCGATTCTCGACGTACCGAAACCCGCCCTGCTCGGCGCATTCGCAGCGACCGTGGTCGGCTTCATTATTCTGCTGGGCTATGAATGGTCGGCCAGTCGCTATGCTGGCGTGACATTGCCACCGCGCACGCTGGCCCTCGGCGGCTTCACGGCGTTTGCGATTGGCAACGCGATCGGTCTGTCGCTGCTGTCCGGCGGTTCGGTGCGCTACCGTTTATATGCACGACTGGGTCTGGGAGCGTCGGAAGTCGCGCACATGACCTTATTCGCCAGCCTGTCGCTGGGCTGTGCCCTGCCGCCACTGGCTGCTCTAGCGACGTTGAGCGACCTGCCCGCTGCATCTCAGGCACTCGGCCTCTCGGAAGGCTTGCTCGGCACTGTTGCCGTGACCGTGCTGCTGCTCGGCGCCATCCTGATGATAGGCATCTATCGCCGTCGCCTGCCGGAACAACCCTACCCCGATAACCTGCTGGTCAAGGCCGGACGCCGCACCCTGCGCCTGCCGGGTCGACGCCTGACCTTCCTGCAACTGGTGATCACCGCCCTCGACGTCGCGGCGGCCGCCACCGTGCTGTATCTGTTGCTGCCAGAAGCCCCGCCCTTCGGCGCGTTTTTGCTGGTGTACCTGCTGGCGCTGGCCGCTGGCGTACTCAGCCATGTACCGGGTGGCGTTGGCGTGTTCGAAGCGATCCTGCTCGCCGCATTCGCCGACAAGCTCGGTGCTGCGCCACTGGCCGCTGCATTGCTGCTGTATCGCCTGATCTATGTCGTGCTGCCGCTGCTGGTGGCTTGCGTACTGCTGCTGATCAACGAAGGCCAGCGCCTGTTTCAGACCCAGACCATGCGCGCGGCGTCCGGTCTGGCTGCGCCGATTCTGGCGGTACTGGTGTTCCTGTCCGGTGTGGTGCTGCTGTTTTCCGGTGCCACGCCTGAAATCGATACGCGTCTGGAGCACATCGGCTTTCTGATCCCACATCGCTTGGTCGACGCCTCGCACTTCGGCGCCAGCCTGATCGGCGTGCTCTGCCTGATGCTGGCGCAGGGCCTGCGCCGTCGCTTGTCGGCCGCGTGGATGCTGACCACCATTCTGCTGCTGGTTGGCGCCCTGCTCTCCCTGCTCAAGGGTTTCGACTGGGAAGAAGCCTGTTTGATGACCCTCACTGCCGCGCTGCTGGGGGTATTCCGTCGCTCGTTCTATCGTCCGAGCCGTCTGACTGAGTTGCCGTTCTCGCCGCTGTATCTGGTGGCCAGCCTGTGCGTGCTCGGTGCTTCGGCCTGGCTGCTGCTGTTTGCCTATCAAGACGTGCCGTACAGCCATCAATTGTGGTGGCAGTTCACCCTCGACGCTGACGCCCCGCGCGGCTTGCGCTCGTTGCTCGGCGCCGCCGTGCTGTTGCTGGTGATTGCCTTGACCTGGTTGCTGCGCACTGCGCGCCCGGTCATTCACCTGCCGACCCCGGACGAACTCGACCGCGCGGCGAAGATTCTGATGGCGTCGTCGCAACCCGACGGCGGTCTCGCACTGACGGGTGACAAGGCGTTGCTGTTTCACCAGAACGACGAAGCGTTCCTGATGTACGCCCGCCGTGGCCGCAGTCTGGTGGCGCTGTACGACCCGATCGGCCCTGGCCAGCAACGCGCCGAGATGATCTGGCAGTTCCGCGACCTGTGCGATATCCATCACGCTCGCCCTGTGTTCTATCAAGTGCGCGCGGAGAACCTGCCGTACTACATGGACATCGGCCTGACCGCGATCAAACTCGGCGAGGAAGCCCGGGTCGATCTGCATCGCTTTGACCTGGAAGCCAAGGGCAAGGAGATGAAAGATCTGCGTTACACCTGGAACCGTGGCACCCGTGACGGCCTGTCGCTGGAAATTCACGAGCCGGGTCAGGCGCCGATGGATGAGCTCAAGGTGATTTCCGATGCCTGGCTGACCGGCAAGAACGTGCGCGAGAAAGGCTTCTCCCTCGGCCGCTTCAGCGACGATTACCTGAAGCATTTCCGCATTGCGGTGATTCGCTTCGAGGGGCGCCCGGTGGCGTTCGCCAACCTGCTCGAGACCTACAGCCATGATCTGGCCAGTCTCGACCTGATGCGCGCACACCCGGATGCCCCGAAACTGACCATGGAATTCATGATGGTCGGCCTGATTCAACACTATAAGAGTCACGGATACGCGCGCTTCAGCCTGGGCATGGTGCCGTTGTCGGGGTTGCAACCCCGGCGTGGTGCACCGCTGACCCAACGTCTGGGCTCGATGGTTTTCCGCCGTGGTGAGCAGCT
>NZ_JBIUWI010000101.1:0-10409 GCF_044743385.1 Pseudomonas sp. NPDC087639
GACGCAGCTCGCCGTAGTCCAGGTCAGCCATGTGCGTGCACACGCTGTTCAGGAAGTGACGGTCGTGAGAGATGATGATCATCAGGCTGTTACGCTGGGTCAGGATGTTTTCCAGCCAGCGAATGGTGTTGATGTCCAGGTGGTTGGTCGGTTCGTCGAGCAACAGCACTTCCGGATCGGAAAACAGCGCCTGAGCCAGCAACACACGCAGTTTCCAGCCTGGCGACACTTCGCTCATCGGGCCGAAATGCTGTTCGATGCCGATACCCAGGCCCAACAGCAGCTCACCGGCACGGGATTCGGCGGTGTAGCCGTCCATTTCAGCGAATTCGGTTTCCAGCTCGGCTACCGCCATGCCGTCTTCTTCGCTCATTTCCGGCAGCGAGTAGATGCGGTCGCGCTCGGCCTTGACCTTCCACAGCTCTTCGTGACCCATGATCACGGTGTCGATCACGGTGAATTCTTCGTAAGCGAACTGGTCCTGGCGCAACTTACCCAGGCGTACGTTCGGCTCAAGCATGACCTGGCCGCCGGACGGGTCGAGGTCGCCGCCGAGGATTTTCATGAAGGTCGACTTGCCGCAACCGTTGGCGCCGATCAGGCCGTAACGGTTGCCCGCACCAAATTTGACCGAAACGTTTTCGAAGAGCGGCTTGGCGCCGAACTGCATCGTGATGTTAGCTGTAGAGATCAAGAGTTATTCCTGCGAAGCATTCTGAGTAGCGAGGGTGCGGCTGGAGCGCTTGGCCCGAGTCAAAGTGCGCTGAAGCGGGGAAGTCCCGTCATCAACCAAGGGGGGCGCGTAAAGTTTGGCGGCGATTGTACTGGTCTGGCTCTTTAAACGATAGGGCGAAGACGCCACGAGTGTCGATTGGCGCAATCACGGGACAGTTTTTCACAGATGAAGGTTCACTATCGGTTACAAAGTGTGGCTAAAATGCCAGCCATTCACCCAGCGCCCTAGAGCGGCGCGGGCTCAAGGACGTGCCATTTTTACTCAGACCACTGCATCAGACGCTAGGCCACTGGCCGCCAGGCGCGCAGTTTGTTCACTTCTGACGTGTGACGATTTCCGTGAAACTCATCATTGCTGCTATTTATGTCATTTCCATTGCATACGTCCACTTGCGTGGCCGCGTGCGGCACAAGCTGGGCCGGCAGTTGAGTGACCACTCGACGTTTCTCGCGCCGATCAACTGCTTTTTGTACCTGTTCTCGAAAAAGCCGAACCAACCGTATCTCGATCCGTCCGAGTTTCCCGATCTGAGCCCGTTGCAGGCGCACTGGGAAGAAATTCGCGAAGAAGGACAGAACCTGCTCCGTGCCGGGGAGATCAAGCGTTCGAACCAGTACGACGATGTCGGCTTCAACTCGTTCTTCAAAAGCGGCTGGAAGCGTTTCTACCTCAAGTGGTACGGCGAAAGTCATCCGTCGGCGATGAAGTTGTGTCCGCGCACCACCGAGCTGGTGCAAAGCATCGGTTCGATCAAGGCTGCGATGTTCGCCGAACTGCCGCCGGGTTCCAAACTGGTACGCCATCGTGATCCGTACGCCGGCTCCTACCGCTATCACCTGGGTCTGGAAACGCCCAATGATGCCGGTTGCTACATCAATGTCGACGGGGAGAACTACCACTGGCGCGATGGCGAGGCGGTAATGTTCGATGAAACCTTCATTCATTACGCAGAAAACACCACCGACAAGAACCGGATCATCCTGTTCTGTGACATCGAACGTCCGATGAAGTATCGCTGGGCCGCAGCGTTCAATAGCTGGTTCAGCCGCACGGTGATGTCGGCAGCGGGTGCGCCGAACGATGCGGGTGACCGGACCGGTGGGATCAACCGGTTGTTTACCAAAATCTACAAGATCCGTTTGCGGGGTAAAGAGCTGAAAAAGCGTAATCGTGCACGGTATTACATGGAGAAGTGGGCGATTTTTGGTGGGTTGCTGGCAGTCTTCATCCTCATCTGAATAGGGTGTGAGTGAGCTGACGCCATCGCTGGCAAGCCAGCGATGACTGTCTCAAAAGCAACCTGTCAGTTGCCTGACAATCCGCCAGTTGTCATTCCCCGGAGGCTTTCTTGGTTCGCTTGGCCGGCGCAGCTTTGCTGGCTGCCTTGGTTTTCGGTTTAGCCGGCGCCTTGCCACCCAGGCTGCGTTTAAGCAACTCGGTCAGGTCGATCACATCGGCAGTCTTGCGCTCTTCCTCGCCGCCCACCGTTTCAACATCCTCGATCTTGCCTTCGTGGGCCTTTTTCTCCACCAGCGCCATGATCTTGTCTTCAAATTCGTCGTTGTAGTCTTCGGGCTTCCAGTCCCCGCTCATGTCCTCAACCAACCGTTTGGCCATGTCCAACTCACCTTTGGCCAGTTGTGGCTTGGTGACCTCGCTGCCAAGTTCCAGTTGATCAAGGCCGCGTACCTCTTGCGGCCAACGCAATTTGACCAGCACCAACGCCGACTCCAGAGGCATCAACGCCGCCAGATACTGGCGCGTATGCAAAACCACGCGGGCGAGGGCAACTTTGTTGGTCTTGCTCAGGGTTTCTCGCAGCAACGCGTAGACCTTACCGCCGCGCTTGTCCGGCGCCAGGTAGTAGGGCGTGTCGATGTTCTGTAGCGGAATCTGCTCGGCGTCGACAAAGGAAAAGATGTCGATGGTCTGGGTCGAAACCGGGTGCGCCGAGCGGATTTCCTCTTCGCTGAGCACCACATAACGGCCTTTTTCGTAGGCCACGCCTTTGACGATATTTTCCTTGGTGACTTCCTTGCCGGTCACCTTGTTCACGCGTTTGTACCCCACCGGGTCCATGCTGCGGCTGTCGAGCCAGTCGAAGTCCACGCCTTGGGACGACGTCGCTGAAACCAGCGCAACGGGGATATGCACGAGTCCGAAACTGATTGCGCCTTTCCAGATTGCCCGAGCCATGGTGAGTTCTCCGAGTGATGTTCAGGTGACCTGTGGCTCGCGGCGAAAGTTTCCAATGAATGCGGCGGTTTCGGATGACTTGGTCAAGCCGTGTTACATGTTGTTTAAGGCTGACGGGTTAACAAATCCGAACCCACGGCGTAGCGTGCACTCGAAGGCTCTATTCCACGCACACCGAGAGGCCATCCCATGAACCGATTTCTAATTGGCGTCGCCGTCCTGACATTCAGTGGTGGTCTGGTTCATGCGGACGTCGTGCTGGCGCAGAGTCCGGCCGGCAACAGCAACAATCCCTACAACAGCCCGATCCGCCGGGCCAACCCAAACAGCATGCAGGGCACCCAGCCCAGTGCCCCGCCAATCCGCGCGCCGAACACCGTTCCTGCACCACGTCAGCCCACAGTCGAAAACCGAGGTATTGGCAACGGCCAGCCGATTCGTTCGGTGCCAAATACGCCACCTACATTCATTCCCAATCCACCTTCGCGAAGCACCAACACTAATCGTTGAACGGCAGGGCCGAGTTTCTGCCAGCCTTTGAAACAGACAAAAGGAATCGTGCATGTTGCGTAAAACCCTTCTAGCCACCCTTTGCGCCGGCGCACTGATCAGCGCTCCGGTGTTCGCCGCGGCCCCCAAGGAGCTGCAAAGCGAGCAGGGCACCCTTGAAGTCACCACGATTGCCCAGGGACTCGAGAATCCATGGGCGCTGGCCTTCCTGCCGGATCGCCAAGGCATGCTGGTGACTGAACGACCGGGTAACCTGCGAGTGGTTGGCGCGGACGGCAATCTGTCGGCACCGATAAGCGGTGTGCCCAAGGTCTGGTCCAAGGGACAGGGCGGATTGCTGGATGTCGTCTTGTCACCGGACTTCAAACAGGATCGCCTGGTTTACCTGTCATACGCCGAGGGTGGCGGAGCGGGGGACAAGGCCGGGACGGCGGTGGGTCGCGGCTATTTGTCGGATGACCTGAAAACGCTGAAGGACTTCAAAGTCATTTTCCGTCAGGAGCCTAAGCTCTCCACCGGCAACCACTTCGGTTCGCGGTTGGTGTTTGATCGCGACGGCTATCTGTTCATCACCCTGGGCGAAAACAACGACCGGCCGACTGCTCAGGATCTCGACAAGCTGCAGGGCAAAATCGTACGGATTTATCCGGACGGCAAAGTCCCGGACGACAATCCGTTCGTGGGGCAATCCGGCGTGCGGCCGGAAATCTGGTCTTACGGCATTCGCAACCCGCAGGGTGCGGCGCTCAACCCGTGGACCGGCACAGTTTGGGAAAACGAACACGGGCCGCGTGGTGGCGATGAGGTAAATATCATCGAACGCGGGAAAAACTACGGGTGGCCGCAGGCGACTCACGGCATCAACTATTCGCTGCAGCCAATCCCGGAAGCCAAAGGCAAAAGTGTCGAAGGTGCGGTTGATCCGCACCATGTGTGGGAAAAGTCACCGGGCGTTTCGGGAATGGCGTTCTACGATGGCGATCGGTTCAAGCCGTGGCAACACAACGCGTTTATCGGCGCTTTGGTTTCTCAAGAGTTGATTCGATTGCAGTTCGATGGCGACAAGGTTGTGCATGAGGAACGCTTGCTCGGTGAGCTCAAGCAACGGATCAGGGATGTACGGCAAGGCCCTGACGGTTATCTCTATGTGCTGACTGACGAGTCCGATGGTTCGCTGTACAGGATCGGTCTGAAATAGCGCCGTGCCGGACAGGTGAGGGGAGGTGCCCCTCACCTTGGGTTCAGCGCGCATTGCGGCTGTACAAAATTACGGCAGCCCGTAACTTTCCCCGTCCAAACCGGCACATCTTCTCGAATTCCCCGTGACTGACCGGCACATGCTGGCAGTCCATGGGTTGTCGATGCTGGCTGTGATCGACATCCGGGTCGTGCAGGTAAACGAAATCCTCATCACAGTCAGTCACCACCACCCAGTGCGGTGACTTGGATCGGGTCAGGCGATAGCTGCTGATCAGCACTAGCGGCTGCCCACCTGCATCAAGCAAGCGCGGCAAATCGAGTGGTGCACCGATCACTCGCTCCACATCGGTGTCCTGCAACTGCGCAGTGAACTCCTCGTGAACCAGGCGCATGACGTCTTTTTTATGCTCATCGCGCACTCCGTCAAGAAACAACGGTCCGGCCAGGCTCAGCTCAAGACGTACCCGAAAACCGCGCTTCCATGCCGCGAGTGCCAACCCTTGCGGACTGCACCCGCCATGACCCGAAGTCATGAACACGGTCGTTGCCTCGCGCCAGATCTGCAACTCCTCGCGTCGCTCCAACAAACGCTCCGCGTGCAGTGCGCCCATGGCCATCAACAGACACGCCGGGCCACAGGTGAAGTCTGTGGTTTGCCCGTACCAGGGCACCTTGATGTTCCGCGAGTCCCGGTGCTGAAGAATGCGTTTTTCCAGGCGCAGCGCATCCGCATGGTCCTCGTAGTAATCGTGAATCAAGGCGAAACGCCGGTAGCCGTTGCGTTCGTACAGAGCAATGGCGGCGGGGTTGTCAGTACGCACCTCCAGGCGCAGGTACGCGCAATCATGGTCCAGCGCGCAGGCCTCGATCCGTTGCAGCAGTTGCTTGCCCAGACCGGTGCCACGAGCCTCGGTAGCAATTGCGATGGAATACAGCCGTGCCAGTGACGTCCCCCGATGAAACAGCACCAGCGCGTAACCCAGCAATTGCCCATCACGCTCGGCTACCAACAATTGCGCGTGGGCCCGGGTGATCATCCACTGAAAGCTGCGACTGGTGAGCCGATCCGTGGTGAAACATTGCATTTCCAATGCCAGCAGCGCCGGCAGATCTTCAACTACCGCCAAACGAAAAACAGCACTCATATGACCACCGTAAAAGTTGCGTAACGAAACGGGACTTTCGAAAAACTTCGTGCTTAATAGAAAAGGTCTTGTTCTCCAACGGATCAATCTCTATGTCAGCGGTACAGGGTCATTGGCGCGAAGTATCGGAGCAAAGTTTGCCGGCGGCAACTTATTTAAATTCAGCGGTTAGAGCATCCAGTCAAGTGTTGATCATTGTCGAGCGCAAGGAAGATTGGGCTTCATATTTCCCCAGCGACGACATCATCACAGCGCAGGAATACCTGGAGCAAACCCGTGAAAGCGAGTCGGGAAAACGTGTGCAGGTGATCAATCTGTGCCGCAGCTACAAGTACCTGGGCCACGGATATTACTGCTCACTGCTGGCGGAGGCACGGGGGCACAAGGTGATTCCGTCGGTGCGCACAATCAGCGAACTGACCAAGAAGTCGCTCTACGGCCTGGCGCTGGATGATCTCGATAAAACCCTGGAAAAAGCCCTTAGCCATCACCTTTACAGTGATACCGAAGGTTTTACCCTGACCCTTTATTTCGGCAAAACGCATATCGAGCCATTACAGGATCTGGCCCGTCAGTTGTTTGAAGTATTTCCCTGTCCGATATTGTTAGTTGAGTTCAAACGAACCAACGGTTGGCACATCGAAGGTATAAAGTCCGGCGCCTTGCACAAGTTGCGTGATGATCAGGAAGATCAGTTCGCCAATGCACTGGACGGCTTCAGCCGTAAAGTCTGGCGGGTGCCGCGCTCGCCACAAGTGGCCCGTTATGACCTGGCGATCCTGCACGATCCACAAGAGGCGTTGCCGCCGTCCAACCCTCGGGCGCTGGAGAATTTCATTCGGGTCGGCAAGACCATGGGCATCGACGTCGAACTGATCGAGCGCAAAGATTACGCGCGACTGGCCGAGTACGACGGCCTGTTGATCCGCGAAACCACCAGCGTCGACAACCACACCTACCGGTTCGCCAAGAAAGCCGAAAGCGAAGGACTGGTGGTGATGGATGACCCGACGTCGATCCTGCGCTGCACCAACAAGGTCTACCTCACCGATCTGCTCAACAGCCATCAACTGGGTATGCCCGCCACCGAGATTCTCTACAAGGAGCGACCCGAAGACTTCGAACGGGTGGGCGAGCGCCTGGGCTTTCCGTTGGTGCTGAAGATCCCCGACGGCTGTTTTTCCCGTGGTGTGATCAAGGTGGAAAGTCAGCAGGCGCTGCTCGAAGCCACGGCCGAACTGTTCGAACACTCGGTGCTGTTGCTGGCCCAGGAGTTTTTCTACACCGAGTACGACTGGCGCATTGGTGTCCTCAACCGCAAACCGATCTTTGCCTGCCAATACTTCATGTCCAAGGGACACTGGCAGATCTACAACCACAAGGCCAAGGGCCAGGACGTCAACGGCGAATGCCGGACACTGGCCGTCCACGAGGCGCCCCGCGCGGTGGTGGAGCTGGCGGTGAAGACGGCCAACCTGATTGGCGACGGCCTCTACGGCGTCGATCTCAAGCAGGCGGGCGACAAGGTCGTGGTGATCGAAGTCAACGACAACCCGAACCTCGACGCGGGCATCGAAGACGCCTATTTGCAGGACGATTTGTATTCACTGGTGCTGGAAGAGTTCGTCCGACGGCTGGAGCTCAAACGCCGCGGCCAGGCCTGGTGAAGCGCCGATGATCAGCAGTTTTGCTCTGAGCCATGGCGCTTTGCAGCGCGTCGAGCGGTTGGACGCCGAGGTGATGCTGTTCAGCAACCCTGACGCCGCCGAGCGCGACTTGCTGCACAGTCATTTCAAAGTCGATGAACACGCACTGGCCTCGGCACTGGACCCGGACGAGGTGTCGCGGATCGAGTTTCACCCGGATCACTTGTTCCTGATTTGGAAACGCCCGGAAAACTATTCCGGCGGTGGCAGCCTGGCATTCGAGGTGTCGTCCTGCGGCCTGCTGTTCGCTCCGGGGCAACTGCTGGTGATCGCCACCGACGACACGCCGTTGCACGGTCTCGGCACTCGCCAGCCGTTAAACACGCCGCTGGATGTTTTGCTCGACTTGTTGTTCAACAACATCCATCACTACCTCGGGCACTTGAAGGTGATCAAACTGGTCGCCCGCGAGTTGCAGCAGAAATTCAACGCCTCGATGCAGAACCAGCATCTGGTGCAGATGTTCAACCTCAGCGAAAGCCTGATCTATTACATCAACGCCCTGCACAGCAACGGCGCGGTACTGACGCGCCTGCGTAATCACGCCGAGAAACAGCACTTCAGCAGCGAAGCGCTGGGCCTGATCGACGACCTGATCATTGAAAACAACCAGTGCTACAAACAGGCCGAGATTTACTCCACGGTGTTCTCCGGTCTGATCGACGCGCGCGGCAACCTGATGAACAACAGCATGAACAACCTGCTGCGCAAACTGACGTTGATCAACGTGGTGTTTTTGCCGTTGAACCTGATTGCGAGCATTGGCGGTATGTCGGAGTTCAGCATGATGACGGCGGGGACGCCGTGGTGGATTTCCTATCCGGTGTTTCTGGCGGTGATGTTGCTGGGGGCGGGTGGGATGTTGTTTGGGCTGCGGCGCTTGGCTAGTTAACTACGCAATCCCTGTAGGAGCTGCCGCAGGCTGCGATCTTTTGATTTTGATTTTGGTTTTGAAGATCAAGATCAAAAGATCGCAGCCTGCGGCAGCTCCTACATGGGAGGTGCGTTTCAGACAGTCCCGCATTTGGCCGAACCGCCACCGTGATGCCTTGTTATAGTTCGGGCCTCATTTTCAGCCCGGTAAAGGATCACTGCCATGACTCAATACACCGCCTTCAGCGTCGAACTGGTCGATAACATCGCTCATGTGCAGATCAATCGCCCGGAAAAGATCAACTCGATGAATGCCGCGTTCTGGAGCGAGATCGTCGAGATTTTCCAGTGGATCGACGACACCGACGAAGTGCGCGTGGTGGTGCTCAGCGGCAACGGTAAACACTTTTCCTCCGGCATCGACCTGATGATGCTTGCTGGCGTCGCCAATGAACTGGGCAAGGACGTCGGCCGCAACGCGCGCCTGTTGCGCAAAAAAATCCTCACCCTGCAAGCTTCGTTCAATGCCGTCGACAACTGCCGCAAACCGGTAATCGCCGCCATTCAGGGTTACTGCCTGGGCGGCGCGATCGATCTGATTGCAGCCTGTGACATGCGCTACGCCGCCGAAGATGCACAATTCTCGATCAAGGAAATCGATATCGGCATGGCCGCCGATGTTGGCACTTTGCAACGGTTGCCACGGATCATCGGTGACGGCATGCTGCGTGAACTGGCTTACACCGGTCGCACCTTCGGCGCTGAAGAGGCGCGAAGCATCGGCCTGGTCAATCGCGTCTACAACGACAAGGACGCACTGCTCGAAGGCGTGCTGGATATCGCTCGCGACATCGCCTCCAAGTCGCCGATTGCGGTCACCGGCACCAAGGAAATGATCAGCTACATGCGCGACCATCGCATCGACGACGGTCTCGAATACGTTGCCACCTGGAACGCCGCCATGTTGCAATCCACCGACTTGCGCGTGGCCATGGCCGCCCATATGAGCAAACAGAAACCCGAATTTCTGGATTGAGAACCATGACATCTCGCTGGACCACTGCAGTACTGGACACTGATCAACCCGGCGGCTGGGCCGTGGCGCGCAGCCCCGAAGGCTTTCTGTTCGATGACAACGGCGCGCTGTTCCCGCGTGAATGGCTCAAGCGTCAGGACTTGTCGATTCTTGCCGAGCACGGCATCGGCCATCTCGATGGCGAACCCGTGTATCTGCTGGAGTTGCGCAGTGCCAGCGAAGTGCCGGGTTGCAACTGGAAGGGCCTGCGAGCGTTCATGCTCGACGGCGATCACACGATCTACAAAGTGCTCGGTTACGCCGCGCAGATCGGCACCTGGGCGCGTGAACACCGCTTCTGTGGCAATTGCGGTCAAGCCATGACGCAAGTGCCGCGAGAGCGGGCGATGTACTGTCAGCCGTGCAATCTGCGCAGTTATCCGCGTATTTCGCCGAGCATGATCGTGCTGATCACCCGTGGCGATGAGATCCTG
Organism: Pseudomonas sp. NPDC087639; assembly: GCF_044743385.1. Lineage (NCBI taxonomy): Bacteria > Pseudomonadati > Pseudomonadota > Gammaproteobacteria > Pseudomonadales > Pseudomonadaceae > Pseudomonas > Pseudomonas sp. NPDC087639. The sequence continues at coordinate 9,876 of NZ_JBIUWI010000101.1, forward strand.
TTGGCGCGCTCACCGCGCTTCGTCGCTGGGGTCTACAGCACGCTGGCAGGGTTCGCCGAGCCGGGCGAGTCGGCGGAGGATTGCCTGATTCGTGAGGTGCGTGAAGAAGTGCAGATCGAGGTGAAGAACATTCAGTACATGGGCAGCCAGTGCTGGCCGTTCCCGCATTCGATGATGCTGGGCTTTCATGCCGAATACGCCGGCGGCGAGATTGTCTGTCAGGAAGACGAGATCGAAGACGCCCAGTGGTTCAACGTGCACGATCTGCCGCCGTTGCCGGCGTCAAAATCGATTGCACGTTACTTGATCGACGTCTACGTGGCGCGGCGTTTAGGCCAGGCTGAACCAGTGCTGCCAGGCTAGGCGCACGGTCAAACCCAGCACCACGGTGATGAACACCGGGCGAATGAACTTGGCGCCGCCGCTGATCGCGGTGCGCGCGCCGAAGAACGCGCCAACCATCACCGACAGGCCCATGCTCAGGCCAATGATCCAGTCCACTTGCCCGGAAAACACGAACACCGACAGCGCCGC
>NZ_JBIUWI010000102.1:0-10324 GCF_044743385.1 Pseudomonas sp. NPDC087639
ACCAAGCTGGAAGAGAACGGCGTACCGGTGCGCGAGCGTCTGCGTATCAGCCCGTCCTGCCCGCTGATCCTGTCCTTCCACGTGGCGCTGGACCAGGCCCGTGAAAAGGCCCGTGGCGAGCTGAAGATCGGTACTACCGGTCGCGGCATTGGCCCGGCTTATGAAGACAAGGTTGCACGTCGTGGCTTGCGTGTTGGCGATCTGCTCAACATGCCGCGCTTTGAAGACAAGCTGCGTGAACTGGTGGACTACCACAACTTCATGCTGGTGGGTTACTACAAAGAGCCTGCCATCGACTACGACAAGACCCTTGCCGAGTGCAAAGAGTACGCTGAGCTGCTCAAGCCGCTGATGCTGGACGTGACGGCCGAGCTGCACGACCTGCGTCGTGCCGGCAAAGACATCATGTTCGAAGGCGCCCAGGGTTCGTTGCTCGACATCGACCACGGTACCTACCCGTATGTGACCAGCTCCAACACCACCGCGGGTGGCGTAGCGACCGGTTCGGGTGTTGGCCCGATGTTCCTGGACTACATCCTGGGCATCACCAAGGCTTACACCACTCGCGTGGGCTCGGGTCCATTCCCGACTGAGCTGTTCGACGAAGTGGGTGCGCACCTGGCCAAACAAGGTCACGAGTTCGGCGCAACCACCGGCCGTGCCCGTCGTTGCGGCTGGTTCGACGCCGTTATCCTGCGTCGCGCTATCGACGTGAACAGCATCTCGGGCATCTGCCTGACCAAGCTGGACGTCCTCGATGGCCTGGAAACCATCAATATCTGCACCGGCTACAAAGACGCGCAAGGCAACGCCGTTGCGCCGACCGACGCCGACAGCTACGTGGGCCTTCAGCCTGTTTACGAAGAAGTGCCGGGCTGGACTGAATCGACCGTGGGCGCCAAGACCCTGGAAGAGCTGCCAGCTAACGCTCGTGCCTACATCAAACGCGTTGAAGAGTTGATCGGCGCGCCGATCGACATTATTTCGACGGGCCCGGATCGCAACGAAACCATCGTTCTGCGTCACCCGTTTGCTTGATAAGTCGTTGATGTAAAAAACAAAGGCCCCTTAATCGGGGCCTTTGTCGTTTATGCCTGTTGGACGGCATGACCTTTGCTGTGAATCTGTCTACAAGAGTGCCATCAAATTAATGGCGTCAGAAGTAGAGGGATTCATAGTGTCAGCCGTTCTCTCACTGTTACAAAGCCGTTTGTTGCGGCCCGTGTTCGTTACCCTTGGTATCGCCCTTTTGGTGCAGGTGCTGGTGGCCGTTGCCCTGACGCGGAGCACGGTCACGGCGCTGGAAGCCGATCTGGCGGTGCGCCTCGGTGCCGATAGCCAGAAGCTCTCCGGTGAACTGGAGCAGGCCGGGCGTGAAGTCACGTCGAGCCTCGACGCCTTGTCCGCCAGTACCCGCCAGCGCCTGACGGCCGGTTTGTCCACGCGACTGAAGGACGAACAGGCACAGTTGCGCGCGACATTGGAAAAGGATCTGAAGGACTCGGCCAACGACATGGCCCAGTTGCTCGCCTCCGTTGCGCCCCGCGCCATGTGGGACAGCGATGTGCCAACCCTGTCGGAATTTGCCCGTCGCGCCCAGCGCAATCCCAACGTGTTGTTCGTGGTCTACGACGACGCCACCGGCCAGCACCTGACCCGCTACCTCAACCGCGAAAACCCGATTAACAAGGCCTTGCTGGAAAAGGGCCAGGGCGAGCGTGCGCTGGATAAAGTGCTGGATGCGGCGAAGAACGATCCGTCGGTCTACTACCTCGAGGCTTCGATCAATCCGAATGGCGTGGAAATCGGCAAGGTGCTGATGGGGGTTTCCACGGCTTCGGTGGAAACCGATCTGGCCGCCCTCGACAAGCGTTTCACCGCGCTGATTGCCAGCAGCGATCAATTGGTCGGTGACAGCCTAAAAGGCGCCGCAGCCGACAGCGCGACGGCGATGCGTGCGCGATTGCAATCAGCGCAATCCACCGCCACCGAGATGAAAGCCAACACCGCCAGCACCGTGCAGGATGCCGCAGCGACTCTGCGCTGGCGGATCGGCATGGGCCTGGCGCTGGTCGGCTGCGGCGTGCTGCTGTTGCTGGCCGTGGTGCTCGGCCATCGCGTGGTCAATCGCTTGAAGATGCTCAATGCCGCCATGGACGATCTGGCGGCGGGCGAAGGCGACCTGACCAAGCGGGTGCAGATCAACAGCAAGGACGAGATCGGCGACATGGCCTCGGCGGTCAATCGCTTTGTCGATAAGTTGCAGCCGATCGTGCGCGAGGCGGGCGATGTGGCGCAACGTACTGGCGTGGAAATCGGTGCCATGACGCTGCGCAATGCCGGTGCCGATGCGGCGGCCGGGATGCAGCGTGACGAAGTGGCGGAAAGTCTGCGGGCACTGTCGCAAATGGCCGACGAGGCGCAGTCGGAAAGCCATGCCATGCAGGCTGCGTTGAAGCAGGTTGTGGATATTCGTCAGGCGACTGATGAGAACACTCGCACCTCTGCCAAGGTCGGCAGCTTGATCGAGGCGCTGGCCGGGCAGGTCGATACCGGGGCGAAAGTTATTGAGCGTCTGGCGCAGCAGAGTGAACAGATTGAAGTTGTTTTGACGGTGATTCACGGCATTGCTGAGCAGACCAACCTGCTGGCATTGAACGCGGCGATTGAAGCGGCGCGGGCCGGCGAGACCGGGCGTGGGTTCGCCGTAGTGGCGGATGAGGTTCGGGCGTTGGCGAGCAAGACGCAAAGCTCGACCGGTGACATTCAGGCGCATATCGTCGCCTTGCAGCAGGGCGCGCGTGAGGCGGTGGAGGCGATTGGTCAGGCCGGGCGTCAGGCCAGCGAAGGTTTGCTGGTGCTGCGTGACAGTGCGCGGTTGCAGCAGTCGGTGCAGGCTTCGGTTGAGCAGGTGCATGCGGCGATTGGCCTGGCGACTCAGGCGGCGGCGCATCAGGCGCAAGGTGCGCAGGCGGTGCGTGGGCGGGTCGAGACGATACATGCTCAGGCCGAGAAAGCGGCGCAGGCGGTGGTGGAAACCACGGCCAGTGGCAAGGTGCTGGATGGTCTGGCTGCGCAGTTGAAGGCAAGCCTGGGGCAGTTCCGGGCCTAAGATTAAAAGATCGCAGCCTGCGGCAGCTCCTAAAGGGAAACGCAAATTCCTCTGTAGGAGCTACCGCAGGCTGCGATCTTTTGCTTTATCAGCGGCTCAAATACATCCGCGTCGTCAGCAGATACACAGGCAATCCAGAAACCAGAATCAACAACGCCGCATAAGGCGCCGCCGCTGCAAACTCGACATTCGCGGTATGCGCCCAGACCTCGGTCGCCAGCGTGTTGAGCCCGGTCGGGCTCAGCAGCAAAGTCGCCGTCAGCTCCTTCATCGCATCTAGGAACACCAGTGCAAACGCTGCGCCCAATGCCGGGAAGATGATTGGCAGCGTCACCCGGCAAAACGCCGTGAACGACGATGCACCCAGCGTGCGTGCCGCCTCTTCCAGCTGCGGTGCCGCCTTGTTCAGTGCGGTGCGAATCGGCGCCTGAGCCAGCGGCAGAAACAGCAACGCATAAGCGATCAGCAACAGCGCAGACGTCTGATACAGCACTGGTACGTAATGCAGGGCGAAATACACCAGCGTCAACGCAATCACCAGTCCTGGCAACGCATGCAGCAGATACGGCAGGCGCTCGGCCCAGATCGCCAGTTGGCCTTTGTAACGCACGACCAACAGGCCGACCGGTATCGCCAGCAGTAGGCACAGCGCTGCGCCACCCAGCGAGAGTGCCAGCGACGACAGCAGTGCTTCGGTAATCGCCGCGACCGGGAAGGCTGCCGAAGAGCCCGCCGCCAGCCAGTACGCCAGCATGCCCAGTGGAATCCCGCTGCCGATGATCGCCAGCATCAGGCAATACAGCTGACCGACAGTGGCCCACGGTCCGAGCCGAACCTGTTCAGCCTGACGCGCCGCACCTTGCCCGGTGCGCACATGACGGCCTTTGCCGCGCACTCGCAGTTCCAGCCACAACAGCACCAGACACAGCGCCAGCAACACCGCAGATAGCATCGCCGCATTCGCGTTACTGAATTCCAGTTCGAACTGTTGATAGATCGCAGTGGTGAAGGTTTGCAGGCCGATGATCGACAGCGCGCCGAACTCCACCAGCATATGCAGGGCAATCAGCAGCGAGCCGGCCAGCAGCGACGGCCAGAGTAGCGGTAGCGTGACGCGAAAGAACACGCCCCAGCGGTTCTGGCCGAGGGTGCGCGCAGATTCTTCAAGGGAGGGATCGAGGTTGCGCAAAGTGGCTGCAACCGGCAGAAAGATCAGCGGGTATTTCGACAGGCTCATCACCAGAATCGCCCCGCCGAGGCCTTCGAACTGTGCGCTCAGCGACACCCAGGTGAAGCTGCTGACAAATGCCGGCACCGCGAAGGGCAGGCACAAAATCACGCCCCATAGACGTCGCCCGGGCAGATTGGTGCGCTCTAGCAGCCAGGCCAGCGACAAACCAATCACGCCGCAGGTGATGGTCACGCCGACCATCAGCGCCAGCGTATTGCGCAGCAGGCCGAACACATAAGGGCGCCACAACAAATGCAGCGCCTCGGCCCAGCCGGCCTGCCAGGCCTTCAGCCCGACATAGGCCAGCGGCAACAGGCTCATGACCACCAACAGCAATACCGGCAGCACCAGCCAGATCGACGGCCGCTTGCGCCGTGGCACGTAACCCCCGCGCGTGGCGGGGGCGGTTAACGATGCGGCCATCAGTTCAAGCCAACTTCGCGTTCCAGATCCAGCGCTTCTTCAGCATTGCCCAGATCGGCCGGGGTGACGTTCGGCGCTTCCAGCTCGCTGAACGGCTTGAGGCCGCGATCCGATTCCATACCTTTGTGCAGCGGGTATTCGGCGGTTGTCTGGGTGATCACGCGCTGACCTTCTTCGCTGGCCATGTAGGCGAGGAATTGCTGGGCTTCTTTTGGGTGCTTGCTGGATTTCAGCACGGCCGCACTGGATACGGTGATCAAGCCACCAGCGTCGCCGCCGGTGAAGTAGTGCAGTTTCGAATCCAGTTTGCCTTTCTCGCGTTGCAGGGCGAACCAGTAGTAGTTGTTCACCAGGACGGTGGCGACTTCGCCGTTTTCAACCGCTTTGAGTGCGACCATGTTGTTGCTGTAGGTCTTGCCGAACGCGCGCAGGCCGGTCAGCCATTCTTCGGCGGCGTCACGACCGTGCATCTTGATGATGGCCACGGCCTGTTCCTGGAAGGCGCCGCTGGTTGGAACGAAACCGACTTTGCCTTGCCATTGCGGGTCGGAAAATTCCATCACCGATTTCGGCAGGTCTTTTTCATCGATCAGCTTCGGGTTGAACGCAACCACGCGAACGCGAGCGGTGACGCCGATCCACGTGCCGTTGCCGGCGACATATTTTTCTGGGAGTACAGCCAAAGTGGCGTCGTCGGCCTTGGCCAGCAGGCCTTGCTCGCCGAGATTGTTCAGTGGTGGAGATTCTTCGGTGTAGATCACGTCGGCGGGGGAGCGGTCGCCTTCCTCGATGATCTGGCTGGCGAGCTGGTTACTGCTGCCTTTGCGAACATTGACGTGAATGCCGGTCTTGGCTTCGAAGGCTTTGGCGATCGCATCGCCGACTTCCTTGTGCTGGCCGTTGTAGAGAGTCAGGGAAACCGCATCGGCAGCCTGGGCGAGGGGAGTGGCGAGTGCCAGGCCGAGAAGGGTGAAGGTAAAGCCTCGGCGCAGGGTATTTCGAAACGTCATTCGCAGGGTTCCTCACTGTCGCATTGCAAAAACTTGAAACAATGATAAACGATATTGTTTCTCAAGTGCGCCTTGCGGGGATCTGGATGGTTTGCTAGGGAGGAGGGGGGGGGCAGAGGTTTTTCAAACCCCGGAAACGCAAAAACCCGCTTTCGCGGGTTTTTGTGAAATTCAAGGTCACGACCTTGGATTTGAATTGGTGCCCAGAAGAAGACTCGAACTTCCACGACCGTAAGGTCACCAGCACCTGAAGCTGGCGTGTCTACCAATTTCACCATCTGGGCAATCATCGCGAGCGTTGCCGCTGTTGATGTGGCGCACTATACGGAGCGCTTTTTGATCTGTAAACCCCTGATTTAATTTTAATAAATCGGTTTTAACAAATGCGTTCCTTAGAATGCAAAAAACCCGCTTTCGCGGGTTTTTGTGTGAGCCTTGAAACTGATCTAGTCTCAATCTCGAAATTGGTGCCCAGAAGAAGACTCGAACTTCCACGACCGTAAGGTCACCAGCACCTGAAGCTGGCGTGTCTACCAATTTCACCATCTGGGCAGTATCGGAAACGCTTGTGCGTCGTCGATGGCGCGCACTATACGGAGCGTCTTTTTAACTGTAAACCCCTGCTTCGATTTTTTTTGATTTTTTTTACCGACGGTGTTTAAAACGACTTCAAAGCGTCGATACAGGGCTTTAGAAGGGCCTTTATAGTCTGAAATTTCCCGTTTGATGACGCCTATGCCAAACTAACCCGTATATAGACAAGGTGAAAACTCTCTAATGGCCGATTGGCAGTCCCTCGATCCCGAGGCCGCTCGTGAAGCGGAAAAATATGAAAACCCTATTCCTAGCCGCGAACTGATCCTGGCGCATCTCGCCGATCGGGGTTCGCCTGCTGCCCGCGAGCAACTGGTCGAAGAGTTTGGTCTGACCACAGAGGACCAGATCGAAGCCCTGCGCCGCCGCCTGCGCGCCATGGAGCGCGACGCTCAGCTGATATACACCCGTCGGGGCACTTATGCGCCAGTGGATAAGCTCGACCTGATCCTCGGCCGCATCAGCGGTCACCGTGACGGTTTCGGCTTCCTGGTGCCGGACGACGGCAGCGATGACCTGTTCATGAGCCCGGCGCAAATGCGTCTGGTGTTCGACGGTGACCGCGCGCTTGCCCGTGTTTCCGGACTCGACCGTCGCGGTCGCCGCGAAGGCGTGATCGTTGAAGTGGTGTCCCGCGCTCACGAAAGCATCGTCGGTCGCTACTTTGAAGAAGGCGGTATCGGCTTCGTCGTTGCGGATAATCCGAAGATCCAGCAAGAAGTGCTGGTCACTCCGGGCCGCAATGCCAACGCTCAGATCGGTCAGTTCGTCGAGGTGAAAATCACCCACTGGCCAACGCCGCGTTTCCAGCCGCAAGGCGATGTGGTCGAAGTGGTCGGCAACTACATGGCGCCGGGCATGGAAATCGATGTCGCGCTGCGTACCTATGACATCCCGCACGTCTGGCCTGAAGCCGTTCTGAAAGAGGCGGCCAAGCTCAAGCCGGAAGTCGAAGATAAAGACAAAGAGAAGCGCGTCGACCTGCGCCATCTGCCGTTCGTCACCATCGACGGCGAAGATGCCCGGGACTTCGACGATGCGGTCTACTGCGAAGCCAAACCGGGCAAGCTGCGCTTGTTCTCCGGCGGCTGGAAGTTGTACGTGGCGATTGCCGACGTTTCCAGTTACGTGAAAATCGGCTCGGCGCTGGACAACGAAGCCCAAGTGCGTGGCAACTCGGTGTACTTCCCCGAGCGCGTGGTGCCGATGCTGCCTGAGCAGCTGTCCAACGGCCTGTGCTCGCTGAATCCGCAGGTCGATCGTCTGGCCATGGTTTGCGAGATGACCATCTCCAAGTCTGGCGAAATGACCGACTACTGCTTCTATGAGGCGGTGATCCACTCCCACGCTCGTCTGACCTACAACAAGGTCAGCGCGATGCTGGAAACGCCGAAAGCGACCGAAGCGCGCAAACTGCGTGGCGAATACACCGACGTCGTGCCACACCTTAAACAGCTTTATGCGCTGTACAAGGTGTTGCTGGCAGCCCGTCATGTGCGTGGCGCGATCGATTTCGAAACGCAGGAAACCCGGATCATCTTCGGTTCCGAGCGCAAGATTGCTGAAATCCGTCCGACCATCCGTAACGATGCGCACAAGCTGATCGAGGAATGCATGCTGGCGGCCAACGTGGCTACCGCCGAATTCCTGAAAAAGCACGAAATTCCTGCGCTTTACCGCGTTCACGCGGGGCCTCCACCGGAGCGTCTGGAAAAACTGCGCGCCTTCCTCGGCGAGCTAGGTCTGTCCCTGCATAAAGGCAAGGATGGTCCATCGCCGAAGGACTATCAGGCTTTGCTGGCGAGCATCAAGGATCGTCCGGATTTCCATCTGATCCAAACCGTGATGCTGCGTTCGTTGAGTCAGGCGGTGTACAGCGCTGAAAACGACGGTCACTTTGGCCTGAATTACGAAGCCTATACCCACTTCACTTCGCCGATCCGTCGTTACCCGGACCTGCTCACGCACCGCGCGATCCGCAGCGTGATCCATTCGAAGCAGGACACCCCGCACGTTCGCCGTGCCGGTGCGATGACCATTCCGAAGGCACGCATCTATCCGTACGACGAAGCGGCACTTGAGCAGCTCGGCGAGCAGTGCTCGATGAGCGAGCGCCGTGCTGACGAAGCGACTCGCGACGTGGTGAACTGGCTCAAGTGCGAGTTCATGAAGGATCGCGTGGGCGAATCGTTCCCGGGCGTGATCACCGCCGTGACCGGTTTTGGCCTGTTCGTCGAGCTGACCGATATCTACGTCGAAGGCCTGGTGCACGTCACCGCGCTGCCGGGCGATTACTACCACTTCGATCCTGTGCATCACCGCCTCGCGGGTGAGCGCACCGGTCGTAGCTTCCGTCTCGGCGACACCGTTGAAGTGCGTGTAATGCGCGTCGACCTCGACGAGCGCAAGATCGACTTCGAGATGGCGGAAAAAACCATCAGCGCGCCGATCGGTCGCAAAAAACGTGGCGCCGAAACCGCTGCTCCAGCGTCCAAGGCTCCGGAAGAAAAGGCTCCGGCAAAAAACGCCGGTCGTCGTCCGGCCAAAGAGAAGGCTGCCGAAGCCTATCGCCCGAGCGACGCCGTGGCGAAAAACGCCGAGCTGCGCAAAAGCCGTGAAATGAAGAAAGCGCTGCTTTCCGATGCCAAAAACGGTGGTAAAGCGGCGTCCGGGGGAAAGACCGGACGGTCGGCGCCTGAGAATGCGACCGGCGGCAAGCCAGCCAAACCGAGCAAACACCGTAAAGGCCCGCCGAAAGCGGGTTCTGCTCCAGCCAAAAGTGGCGGGGCACGTAAACCGAAGGCGAAGTCATGAGTCAGTTGGAAAAAATCTACGGCGTTCACGCGGTAGAAGCGTTGCTGCGTCATCACCCTAAGCGCGTCAAACAGATCTGGCTGGCCGAAAGCCGAAACGATCCGCGCGTGCAGACCCTGATCGAACTGGCCAACGAGAATCGTGTTCAGGTCGGTCAGGCCGAGCGTCGTGAAATGGACGCCTGGGTTGAGGGCGTGCATCAGGGCGTGGTCGCGGACGTGAGTCCGAGCCAGGTCTGGGGCGAGGCGATGCTCGACGAACTGCTCGACCGTACCGACGGCGCGCCGCTGCTGCTGGTGCTCGACGGCGTGACCGATCCGCACAACCTCGGCGCTTGCCTGCGTTCGGCGGATGCTGCCGGTGCGCTGGCGGTGATCGTGCCGAAAGACAAGTCGGCGACCCTGACACCAGTGGTCCGTAAAGTGGCTTGCGGCGCGGCGGAAGTGATTCCGTTGGTGGCAGTGACCAACCTTGCGCGCACCCTGGAAAAGCTCCAGCAGCGCGGTCTGTGGGTTGTCGGCACGGCGGGTGAGGCCGAGGTCAGCATTTATGACCAGGACCTGACCGGCCCGACCATCCTGATCATGGGTGCTGAAGGCAAAGGCATGCGTCGCCTGACCCGCGAGCACTGCGACTATCTGGTGAACCTGCCGATGGCCGGTAGCGTCAGCAGCCTGAACGTCTCCGTTGCGACAGGCGTGTGCCTGTTCGAAGCGCAGCGTCAGCGCGGTGCGAAAGCCAAGGCTTTCGCGAAGAAGTCCTGAGTCGAACACGGTACAAATGTGGGAGCGAGCCTGCTCGCGAAAGGGGAGTGTCAGTCGACGTAAATGTTGCCTGACAGACCGCATTCGCGAGCAGGCTCGCTCCCACAGTGTTTTGTGGTGTGGCATGAATCGGTGATTGTTCAAATAATCACCAATTGCCTTGCACCTCTTCAGTCCCTTCTCTACAATTGCGCCCCTTGCTGTGACGGCAGGCACGCATGTGCCCCGCGCCGGCAAGTCCATAAGTGTCATTCACTCCTTGTCTGACCGTTTTTGAGCGGCAGGCTACAACCCGTAAGGAGCATTCATGCGTCATTACGAAATCATCTTTTTGGTCCACCCGGATCAAAGCGAGCAAGTCGGCGGCATGGATGAG
>NZ_JBIUWI010000103.1:0-298 GCF_044743385.1 Pseudomonas sp. NPDC087639
CGAAGGCCATGCCCAGGAATCGGTCGGTCCCGGACAACCCGGTGACGCGAACCAACTCGCCGATAAGATAATTGATCATTGCGCCCACGATCAGTGTGGCGACAAACATGATGGCACAGCCCGCGATCACGCGAGCCGATGGGGTTTCGATGTATCCGGCGAGGTACTCGGACAGTGAGCCACCGAACATCCAGGCGACGACTCCTGCGATGATCCAGGTCACCAGCGATAATGCTTCCTTGACGAAGCCGCGGCTCAAACTGATCAAAGCGGAGATGGCGATGATTGCAACGATCGC
>NZ_JBIUWI010000103.1:308-10289 GCF_044743385.1 Pseudomonas sp. NPDC087639
CCAGTCAACCCAGGTAAATGGCACAGTGCAGCCTACAGACGGATAAGGCGGCGCATTTTAGCAGAGCGCATGGCTATCGGTAAGCTGCGATTTTCAGTGCATTTCAATCGAATCGATAGATCTTAGCCACGCTCGGGCTGGAAGCGCACGACAAAGCCCTTGAGGTTCTGCTGACGGCTCAACAGATCACGCAGACGATCGGCCTCGGCACGCTCGATCAGCGGCCCGACGAACACCCGATTCTTGCCATCGGCAGAGCGGATGTAAGCGTTATACCCCTGGCTGCGCAGGTTTTTTTGCAAGCTTTCGGCGCTGGCGCGACTCGACAGGCTCGCCAGTTGAACCGACCAGCTCACCGACAGACCATTGGCATCGACACGGCTTTGCGCGGCATCAGGCTTGGTCGACGCAGCAGCGATCGGCTGAGCAGGCGCCGGAATCGGCTTGGCCACCGCAGGCGGCGCAGTCGGTTTGGCGATTGCTATGGGAGCTGTCGGCGCCGGGGCAGGCGCGATCGGTGCAGCAGGTGCAGTGTCTTCTGCGACCTCTTCATCCGCTGGCACAGGTTCTTGCGGCAAAGCTTGCGGCTCAGGCACGGCCACCGATTCCAATTGCACCTGCGGCACAGAAGGGGCTTGCGGAGCAGCCGGGGCCTCGACAGTCACTTGCCGCTGTTCATCCTGACGGGAAAACAGCATCGGCAGGAAAATCACCGCCAGCGCTACCAGCACCAGCGCGCCAACCATGCGCTGCTTGTACGCTTTATCCAGCAAAGCCATTTGCCGCTTCCTCCGTGGAGCGCCGGGCCAGCCATTCAAGGGCCTCGGCGACACAATAAAATGATCCGAACAACAGAATCTCGTCGTCGCGGGTTGCGACTGCGCACTGCCCTTCCAAAGCGGCGGCAACACTGTCGTAAGACGTGACCGATGCGCCAAGGTTCTGCAAGGTCGCATGCAATTCTGCTACCGGACGCGCGCGCGGCGAATCCAGCGGTGCCACGGCCCAGTGCTGGACACTAGCATTCAATTCGCTGACAACACCATCCAGATCCTTGTCCGCCAGCAAGCCGAACACCGCCAGACGCTTGCCGACCGGAGGTCGCGAGGCCAGACGACGGGCTAAATACTCGGCCGCGTGCGGGTTATGACCCACATCCAGCAACAGATTCAGGCGCTTGCCGTTCCATTGGAACGAACGACGATCCAGCCGACCGACCACGCGAGTCGCCTGCAAGGCGGCCACAATTTGCCGGGCATTCCATGGCAAACCGAGCAGCAGATAAGCCTGCAACGCCAGCGCGGCGTTTTCCATCGGCAGATCGAGCAATGGCAAGTCGTGCAATTCGACAACCTGGCCCTGCGCATCGGTGCCGCGCCACTGCCAGTTCTGGTCAGTGATGCCAAGGTCAAAGTCGCGTCCACGCAGAAAGAACGGGCATGCCAGTTCGCGCGCTTTATCGAGCAACGGTTGCGGAGGATTCAGGTCGCCACACAAGGCAGGCTTGCCCTGGCGGAAGATACCGGCCTTCTCGAAGGCCACCGACTCACGGGTGTCGCCCAGATAATCGGCGTGATCGACGCCAATGCTGGTGACCAGCGCGATATCGGCGTCTACCACGTTGACCGTGTCCAGACGCCCGCCCAGACCGACTTCCAGCACCACCGCATCGAGCCCAGCCTGTTGAAACAGCCAGAACGCCGCCAGGGTGCCCATTTCGAAGTAAGTCAGGGAAGTTTCGCCGCGCCCGGCCTCGACCGCTGCGAAGGCTTCGCACAGCTGTGCGTCAGTGGCTTCGACACCATTGAGCTGCACCCGCTCGTTGTAACGCAGCAGGTGCGGAGAATTGTAGACACCAACGCTCAGGCCCTGCGCCCGTAGCAACGAAGCCACGAATGCGCAGGTCGACCCCTTGCCGTTGGTGCCGGTGACCGTAATCACCCGAGGCGCCGGCTGGCCCAGCCCCATGCGGGACGCTACCTGTTGCGAACGCTCCAGGCCCATGTCGATGGCCGACGGATGCAACTGCTCAAGGTAGGCGAGCCACTCGCCAAGGGTGCGCTCGGTCATAGGCCAGCAGGCACCGGCGGAACCACGATCGGCTCGATTGGCGCCGCGACGAATTTTGGCGTCGGCTTGCCAGTCATTTGGGCCAGCAGGTTACCCAGACGTGGGCGAAGTTCCTGACGGTGGATGATCATGTCGATCGCACCGTGCTCCAGCAGGAATTCACTGCGCTGGAAGCCTTCCGGAAGTTTTTCACGTACGGTCTGCTCGATGACACGCGGACCGGCGAAACCGATCAGAGCCTTAGGTTCGCCGACGATCACGTCGCCGAGCATCGCCAGACTGGCGGAAACACCGCCGTAGACCGGATCGGTCAGCACGGAGATGAACGGAATGCCTTCTTCACGCAGACGCGCCAGCACGGCCGAAGTCTTGGCCATCTGCATCAGCGAGATCAGGGCTTCCTGCATGCGCGCACCACCGGAGGCGGCGAAGCAAATCATCGGGCAACGATTTTCCAGTGCGTAGTTGGCAGCGCGTACGAAACGCTCACCAACGATGGCGCCCATGGAGCCGCCCATGAAGCTGAATTCAAACGCCGAAACCACCACCGGCATGCCCAGCAGGGTGCCACTTACGGAGATCAATGCGTCTTTTTCGCCAGTCTGCTTCTGCGCAGCGGTCAGGCGATCCTTGTACTTCTTGCCGTCGCGGAATTTCAGACGGTCAACCGGCTCCAGATCGGCGCCCAGTTCGTTGCGACCTTCGGCATCGAGGAAGATGTCGATACGCGCACGTGCGCCGATGCGCATGTGGTGGTTGCACTTGGGGCAAACGTCCAGGGTCTTTTCCAGCTCCGGACGATACAGCACAGCCTCGCAGGACGGGCATTTGTGCCACAGACCTTCAGGCACCGAGCTCTTCTTGACCTCCGAACGCATGATCGAAGGGATCAGTTTGTCTACTAACCAGTTGCTCATGCTTTCTTTCTCCAGTACCGGCGGCCCGAACGCTCTGGTTCGCAGCCCCGCGTATGCCCTTCAGCTAAATTCATGTGTGTGGCGATGATTGCTGGACAGCCACGGTCAGTGCGAAACATGACCTGCGTGCCATCCGGAAACCCTCAGCCTCGCCTGCTTTATGCAGGTGCATTGATGGACGGCGGCAGTTCGCCAGCCGTCACATTCATATCCCGCGTACAGCGTTGATAAACGCGCGAATCTTTGCGTGATCCTTGATGCCCTTGCTCGCCTCTACCCCGCCGCTGACATCGACTGCATACGGGTGAACCCGCGCCACGGCATCTGCGACGTTCTCCGGAGTGAGCCCGCCCGCCAGAATCAGCGGCTTACTCAACTCCCGAGGAATCAATGACCAGTCAAACGCCTCGCCGGTTCCGCCGGGCACACCTTCAACGTAGGTATCAAGCAATACGCCGCTGGCACTCGGATAAGCGTTGCAGGCGGCAGCAATATCATCGCCAGCCTTGACTCGCAGCGCCTTGATGTACGGACGATGCCAGCCTTCACACTCCTCAGCGGTCTCGTCACCGTGAAACTGCAACAGATCCAGCGGTACGGCATCGAGGATTTCCCCCAACTCACAGCGGCTGGCATTAACGAACAGCCCCACCGTGGTCACGAACGGCGGCAATGCCTTGATGATCGCCCGAGCCTGCTGCACGGTTACCGCGCGCGGGCTCTTGGGGTAAAACACGAATCCGATCGCATCCGCCCCAGCCTCAACGGCGGCCAGCGCATCTTCTATGCGGGTAATCCCGCAGATCTTGCTGCGAACGGCTGACATGTCGAGAAAAACTCCGAGGCAAATCCGGGAAAGTCCCGGATGGTAACAAAAGCGTTCGAGGGCGTCAGCCGTCAAGTTCCGAGAAACCCGTAAGGAAGTGTGGCCCGATAAAACGCTCGGGCAATGGGAATTCGTCGTGATACTCGACCTGCACCAGATACAACCCATATGGATGCGCCGTGACACCACCGGAACGGCGTTCGCGACTTTCCAGCACTTCCTTCATCCACTCAACTGGCCGCTCGCCAGCACCGATGGTCATCAGCACGCCGGCGATGTTGCGCACCATGTGATGCAGGAAGGCGTTGGCGCGAATGTCGAGCACGATCATCTTGCCGTGACGAGTGACGCGCAGGTGATGCATCTTCTTGATCGGCGACTTGGCCTGGCACTGGCCGGCACGGAAGGCGCTGAAATCATGAGTGCCAATCAGATACTGAGCGGCCTCGGCCATGCGCTCGACATCCAGCGGGCGGTGGTTCCAGGTGATTTCTTCGTTGAGATGCGCCGGACGAATCTGGTCGTTGTAGATGACGTAACGATAACGCCGGGCGATGGCTTTGAACCGGGCATGAAAATGCGCCGGCATGACCCGCGCCCAACTGACGCTGATGTCGTGGGGCAGGTTGATATTGGCGCCCATCACCCAGGCTTTCAGCGAACGATCGACCTGAGTGTCGAAATGCACCACTTGTCCGCAGGCGTGCACGCCTGCGTCGGTACGGCCGGCACACTGCAGGGAAACCGGCGCATTGGCGACTTTCGACAGGGCTTTCTCAAGCTCTTCCTGCACCGTCGACACACCCGTTAACTGACGCTGCCAGCCGCTGTAGCGCGAGCCTTTGTATTCAACGCCGAGCGCGACGCGGTAAAAACCGTCGGGGGCCAGTTCGGCGACCGGGTTATCTATGTTTGCCAAGGTGGGACAGCCTGCTGTTTTTGCAAAGGCGGGCATTATAGGGCCTCAAGATCAAAAGATCGCAGCCTTCGACAGCTCCTACATAAAAACGCGGATCACGATGTAGGAGCTACCGAAGGCTGCGATCTTTTGCCTCTGGAAAAACAAACAAAAACGGCAGCCTCGATAGGCTGCCGTTCTGTTGACTGCTGAACGCTGACTCAGGCCAGGTTGGAAAGCATTTCCTTCGCTTCGCCGCGCTGTTTCTCGTCACCTTCGGTCAACACTTCGTTGAGGATGTCGCGTGCACCTTCGCTGTCGCCCATATCGATGTAGGCCTGGGCCAGATCGAGTTTGGTGGCCGCTTCGTCAGTACCGGCAAGGAAGTCGAAATCATCTTCGCCCAGATCATCACCCATTGCCGCATCGGCTTCGGTGAAGGTCGGTTCGGCGATGCTTTGCGACAGACGATCCAGCTCGGCGTTGACATCGTCCAGTTCGGCAGCAAACGCATCAGGCTCGGCCGGATTGCTGTCCATTTCGTCAGCCAGCGACAGATCGAAATCGGCTGGCAGCTCCAGGTCATCCTGCGGCACGTCGGCAACGACCGGCGCCTCGACAGCTGGCAGATCCTTCACGCCTTCGTCCAGATCCAGCAGGAAGTCGTCATCGGCCAATGCCACGGGCGCAGGCTCAGCGCCAAGGTCCATGTCCAGGTCGAAGTCCGACAGATCGTCCAGATTCTCTTTGATTTCGGTCTGCTGTTGCAGCACCGACTCGAAGCTCAGGTCATCGTCCGACGGGAACTCGTCGAGCTCGATCGGAGCTTCTGGCTCGACCACTGGCGCAGGCTCAACCGGGGTAATGTTGTCGAGATCGTCCAGACTCAGATCAAACGCGCTGTCGAGATTGTCTTCAACAGGAGTCGATTCCGGCGCTTGCGGCTCATCCAGCAGCAGATCCTTGACGTACTGCGCATCCAGCTCGGCAGCAATAGCCGCTGCCGCCAGACCGCCGGCGACCGCTACGGCCATGGCCGGGAAGCGGCTTTTCAGCTCTTCGACCTTGGCGAAGTTGTCGCCATTGGCCACCAACTGACGCTCCTGAGCAACGAACGCATCACGATCACCTTGCTGACCGTAAACTTCCATCAGCTTCAGACGCAGGTCGCTGCGCTGTGGCTCAAAGCTGACGCCCTCTTCCAGCAACGCGGCTGCCTGATTCAGGCGACCGGCATTGATGTGCGACTGCGCCTTGTCCAGCACGTCGTCGGAGCGCTCGGCTGCCGGGGCAACCAGTGGCGCGGCAATCGGTTCGGCCATGACCACCGGCGCAACTACTGCTGCCGGGATTGGAGATGGCGCAGGGGTTGGCGTGTTCAGTTTGACGCTGGCGGCCGGTGTTTCCAGACCTTCAAAGCTGCTTTCCGGCAGATCCTGCTCGGCGGAGAACTCTTGTTCTTCAGCCAGGGCGCGAGCCATCCGCACATGTTTCTCGGCTTCCTGCTGAGCTTTGCGGCGACGCGCCAAAAGCAACAGCAGGAGCAGCAGAACCACAGCACCGCCACCGATCAGACCCAGCAGGATCGGATTGGTCAGCAGCTCGTTAAACGTCTTCTCGTCATCGACAACCGGTTTCGGCTCGACCACCGGAGTTTCAGCCGGTGTCTCAGCCGGCGGCGCAATAGCCGATTCCGGCGTAGGCGATGCCGCTGCCGCTTCTGCTGGCGTGGCTGGCGGAGTGGCGGCCAGTTCGGCAGTGATCGCTGGAACCGGTGCAACGGCAGGATTGGCGGCTGGCGCAGCGCCCGACCCTTCGGCCTGCATCTTCGCCAGTTGATTGTTCTTCAGTTCGATCAGCTTTTGCAGCTTGTCCAGCTGACTTTGCAGATCGGACATGCGGCTTTTCAGTTCCTCGTTGTCACGACGGGTCGTGTCGAGGCTTTCCTGGGTCACGGCGAGCTTGTTGCTCAGGGCCTTGGCATCGCCGGCCGGGCCGTTGCCGCGCGCCTTGGCGCTTTCGGCGGAGACCAGGCTCAGATTGTCCTGGGCATTGGGCGCAGCGCCGGCATTGCCGCGACCACGATTGGTCGCATCGAGTTGCTGCTGGCCAGTGCCAGGCTTGGCCACGTAACGACGCCCCTGACGCCATGCTTCGTTTTGTGCAGCGACTTCAGCAATAGCTTTCGACTGTGGCAGCGAAGTACTTTGTACCGAGTCAGGCAGACGCAGCACCTGGCCGGTTTTCAATCGATTGATGTTGCCGCCAATGAACGCATCCGGGTTCAGCGCTTGAATGGCCAGCATGGTCTGCTGCACCGAACCGCCGGTGCGCGCCTTCGCGGCGATTTCCCACAGGGTATCGCGCGGCGTGGTGGTGTATTGATTCGAGTGAGTGGCGCCAGTGGTCGGCGCAGTGACGGTTTGCGACGGTGCTGGCTGAGCGGCAGCATCTGCGGTCTGCGGCGAGAACTTCGACGGATCCAGCAGCACGCTGTAATCGCGCAGCAGACGGCCATTCGGCCACATCACCTGGACGAGGAATTTCACCATCGGTTCCGACAGTGGCTTGCTCGAGGTCACGCGCAACACGCTCTTGCCGCTGGCGTTAAGCACCGGGGTAAACGTCAGATCGTTAAGGAAGGCCTGGCGATCAACACCGGCCTTGGCGAAATCTTCCGGCGAGGCCAGGCTCGGCACCACTTCGGCAGCGGTGAGATCCTTGACGTCGAGCAGCTCGATCTCGGCCACCAGCGGCTGGTTCAGGGTCGACTTCAGGGTCAGCTCCCCGAGCCCGAGGGCATGCGCCATACCGGAGGACAGCGCCGAGGCGGCCGCTATTGCTAACACCAGTTTGCGAACTTGAACCATAGCCTCATCCTTTGTTTTAACGTTCCTCGGCCAGCGAGAAGATGTTGATTGCCGCTGCCGTAAGGCATTGCGCGCGACGACGACAGGTGTCGCGCGCGATCATTTCTTTGATGCCCCGGAAAGTCCCGGAGGGTAAAACGTTATCGAGTGCTCCGGCCAAGCATAGCGCTCACCTAGATTCAGTCGACAAATTGTTGCCAAGTATCTTTTACAGCAGGTCTTTTATCAACAATTCAGCCACCTGCACAGCATTGAGGGCGGCGCCTTTGCGTACGTTATCTGACGTCAGCCACAGATTTAGTTCCGCCGGGTCGTCGACACCACTGCGCACGCGCCCGACATAAACAACGTCCTGCCCGACCGCGTCACCAACTGCTGTCGGGTAATCACCCGCTTCGACCAGTTCGATACCCGACGCAGCTTCGAGCGCGGCATTGACCTTTTCCAGGTCCACGGCCTTCGTTGACTGCAAGGTCACGCTAAAGCTATCGCCAAAAAACACCGGGGCTTGAACGCAAGTTGCGGAAATCTTTAATAAAGGCTGCGCCAGCACCTGACGCAACTCACGCACCAGGCGTTTTTCCAGCAGCGTATGGCCTTGTGCGTCGGGGGTGCCGACCTGCGCCAGCAGGTTGAAAGCCATTTGACGGTCGAAAAATGTTGGCTCCAGCGGGCGCATGTTCAGCAGTTCGGCGGTCTGTCTCGCCAGTTCGGTCACGGCTTCGCGACCTTGGGCGGAAACGGCCAGATTGGCGGTGACATTGACGTATTGCAGGTCGATCAGATCAAGCAGCGGCGCCAGCACCACGGCGAGCGTGGTGGCCGACGGGCTTGGACTGCTGACCTGGAACGGCGCTTTCAAACCGGCGAGTACAGCGGCGTTGGCTTCCGGCACCACTTGCGGCGCCTGATCGGCCGGCAAGGCGCCGGACAGATCGATCAGCGAGCAACCGGCAGCATGAGCGCGAGCGGCGTAGCTTAGCGAGACGGCAGCACCGGCGGCAAAGAACACCAGTTTGACCTTGCTGAAATCGAACTCGTCGACTTCACGCACGCGCACGTTTTTGTTACGGAACAGCACCGAACTGCCAGCGGATTCACTGCTGGCCAGCAGGTGCAGGTTGCCGACCGGGAAGTCGCGCTCTTGGAGAATCTGTACAAGGGTTTCGCCGACAGTACCGGTGGCGCCGATCACGGCAATATCTAGGGTCTGGGTCATGGTGCGGCCTCTGGCGAAACGGGGGGAGCGGCACTTTACCGGGTGAGTGCCGCACAGGCAATTTCTGTCCGGGATTTGCGGTGCCTCGACCGGCCCCTTCGCGAGCAGGCTCGCTCCCACCTTGAAATGCATTCCCCTGTGGGAGCGAGCCTGCTCGCGAAGAGGCTGGCACAGTCGCCCGAGAAACTTAGGACATAAAAAAACCCGCGCCTCTTTCAAGGCGCGGGCTCTTTCAATGCGTCAACTGATCAACGTTCCAGCAGGATCCGCAGCATGCGACGCAGCGGTTCGGCCGCGCCCCACAGCAGTTGGTCGCCGACGGTGAAAGCACCGACGAACTGCGAACCCATGTTCAGCTTGCGCAAACGACCGACCGGAACATTCAGAGTGCCGGTGACCTTGGTCGGGCTCAGCTCCTGCATGCTGATCTCGCGCTGGTTCGGCACCAGTTTGACCCAAGGATTGTGCTGGCTGATCAGCCCTTCGATGTCGGCGATCGGTACGTCTTTGTTCAGCTTGATGGTCAGCGCCTGGCTGTGGCAACGCATGGCGCCGATGCGCACGCAGATGCCGTCGACCGGGATCGGGCTCTTGAAGCGACCCAGAATCTTGTTGGTCTCGGCCTGGGCCTTCCACTCTTCGCGGCTCTGGCCGTTCGGCAATTCCTTGTCGATCCACGGGATCAGGCTGCCGGCCAGCGGCACGCCGAAGTTCTCGGTCGGGTACGCTTCGCTGCGCATGGCTTCAGCCACGCGACGATCGATGTCGAGGATCGCGCTGGCGGGATCGGCCAGTTGATCGGCAACAGCGGCGTGAGTCGCGCCCATCTGCTTGATCAGTTCACGCATGTTCTGCGCGCCGGCACCGGAGGCCGCCTGATAGGTCATGGCGCTCATCCACTCGACCAGACCGGCCTCGATCAGACCGCCCAGGCCCATCAGCATCAGGCT
Organism: Pseudomonas sp. NPDC087639; assembly: GCF_044743385.1. Lineage (NCBI taxonomy): Bacteria > Pseudomonadati > Pseudomonadota > Gammaproteobacteria > Pseudomonadales > Pseudomonadaceae > Pseudomonas > Pseudomonas sp. NPDC087639. The sequence continues at coordinate 10,059 of NZ_JBIUWI010000103.1, forward strand.
GACGGTGCAGTTGCCGCCGATGTAGTTCTTGGTGCCCGCATCCAGTTGCTGGTCGATAACCTTGCGGTTGACCGGATCGAGAATGATGACCGCGTCATCGTTCATGCGCAGGCTGGAAGCCGCGTCGATCCAGTAACCCTGCCAGCCGGCTTCGCGCAGCTTGGGGAACACTTCGCTGGTGTAGTCGCCGCCCTGGCACGTCAGGATCACGTCGAGGGTTTTCAGCTCTTC
>NZ_JBIUWI010000104.1:0-10252 GCF_044743385.1 Pseudomonas sp. NPDC087639
AAGCCGTTCTGACCATGCTTGATGAAATCGGCGATGTTTCGAACATCGACAAGTTCATAGCCAAGGCCAAGGACAAGAACGATCCGTTCAAACTGATGGGCTTCGGTCACCGCGTTTACAAGAACCGCGATCCTCGCGCGACTGTAATGAAGCAGACCTGCGACGAAGTACTGAAGGAACTGGGCATCAACAACGATCCGCAACTCGAACTGGCCATGCGCCTGGAAGAGATCGCCCTGACCGACCCGTACTTCATCGAACGCTCGCTGTACCCGAACGTCGACTTCTACTCGGGGATCATCCTCAAGGCGATCGGCATTCCGACCAGCATGTTCACCGTGATCTTCGCGCTGGCACGTACTGTCGGCTGGATCTCCCACTGGAAAGAAATGCTCTCCAGCCCGTACAAGATCGGCCGTCCGCGCCAGCTGTACACCGGCTACGAGTCGCGTGACATTACCAAGCTGGAAGACCGCAAATAAGAGTTGTCTTGCGATAACGTCTTGAGTTGTATCGGGAACGGCCTCTATTTATATAGGGGCCGTTTTTGTTTATTGGGCCGCATCGGCCTGTGGGCCGACTGGTTTTTTGGAATCAGGTGTATATCCGTTTTTTGAGTAGCTGCTGCTGGCGGTTTCGCTCTTACAGCGAGTCACCTTTTCCAAACGCCGAAATGCCGGCCCAGCGAAAAGGTAACCCAAAAGGCTTTGCCCCGGCGTTCGGCACTTCGCTGAGGCTCAGTGCTCCCTCGCTACGGTGTCCATCAGGGGGCATCGCCTACGGTTTGCTTCGCTGCACCTCCTCTCGATGAATGCGGCTTCGCGCCTACCCCCCCTGATGAACACCTTCACTCGGCCTGCCGATGGGGGCAAAAGAGCAAAAGCAACATCAAGAGCCAAGCCAAAGCCAAAGCCAAAGCCAAAGCCAAAACAGATCAAAAGATCGCAGCCTTCGGCAGCTCCTACAATTGGGTTGGGTGCACCTGCTAGAGATTGGTCGACTGTCAGGCCGCCATCGCGAGCAGGCTCGCTCCCACAGAAAATCAGAAGTCGACCGCACGCTTTTCCACCACCCAACACAATGAGCGTTAGCTCGAGTGCAGCTTTTGATCTTGATCCACCGGCCCCTTCGGCAGGCTGAGTGGAGGGATTTATCCGGGGGCGGGAGCGCAGCGACCGTTTGGCGAAGCCAAATGCATCGAGAGGAGGTGCAGCAAAGCAAACCGGAGGCGATGCGCCCGGATGAATCCCGGAGCGAAGGAACCCGAGCCTGCGAGGGCCGAACGCTGGGGCAAGCCTTTTTTTGCTTACTTTTTTGAGGCGTTTGTCAAAAAAGTGAGTCGCCGTAAGGGCGAAACCCTAAGAAGCCGTTACCGCAGCAACGGATATAAACGCAACAAAAAGGCAACAAACAGCCGCAGTCCGATAACCGCCCAATAAAAATGCCCCAATCTCTCGACCAGGGCATTCAGTACAGCGTTGCTAACTATCGAAAACCATCAAACCATCAGTGCGAAACCGCCCCGCTCGCCCCCAATCCCGTCTGCGAACGCACAAACTGCGGGAAGAACAGCGCCCGCTCCTTGTCCGCTGCCGCCGACTTGTCAGTGATCGAGAAGAACCAGATCCCCACAAACGCGATGATCATCGAGAACAGCGCCGGATACTCGTAAGGGAAGATCGCCTTCTCGTGATGCAGAATCTGCACCCAGATGGTCGGGCCAAGCACCATCAGGCCCACAGCACTGATCAGCCCCAGCCAACCGCCAATCATCGCGCCGCGGGTGGTCAGCTTCTTCCAGTACATCGAAAGCAGCAGGACCGGGAAATTACAGCTCGCCGCGATGGAGAACGCCAGGCCAACCATGAACGCGATGTTCTGGCTTTCAAACAGGATACCCAAACCAATCGCCAGTACCGCCAAGGCGATGGTGGTGATCTTCGAAACGCGGATCTCATCCTTCTCGTTCGCCTTGCCTTTCTTGATCACGCTGGCATACAGGTCGTGAGACACCGCCGATGCACCGGCCAGGGTCAGACCCGCGACAACCGCCAGAATGGTCGCGAACGCCACAGCCGAGATGAAGCCGAGGAAGATGCTCCCGCCGACTGCGTTGGCCAAGTGCACCGCCGCCATGTTGTTGCCGCCCAACAGCGCGCCAGCAGCATCTTTGAAGGCCGGGTTGGTGCTGACCAGCAGGATCGCGCCAAAGCCGATGATGAAGGTCAGAATGTAGAAGTAGCCAATGAAACCGGTTGCGTACAGCACGCTCTTACGGGCTTCTTTAGCGTCGCTCACGGTGAAGAAGCGCATCAGAATGTGTGGCAGGCCAGCAGTACCGAACATCAGCGCCAGACCGAGGGAGAACGCCGAAATCGGATCTTTCACCAAGCCGCCAGGGCTCATGATCGCTTCACCTTTAGGGTGAACCTTGATCGCCTCGGAGAACAGCATGTTGAAGTCGAAGTTGACGTGCTTCATTACCATCAGCGCCATGAACGAGGCACCGGACAGCAACAGCACAGCCTTGATGATCTGCACCCAAGTGGTCGCCAGCATGCCGCCGAACAACACGTACATGCACATCAGCACACCGACCAGAATCACCGCCACGTGGTAGTCCAGACCGAACAACAGTTGGATCAACTTGCCGGCACCGACCATTTGCGCGATCAGATAGAACGCCACCACCACCAGCGAACCGCAGGCAGACAGGGTGCGAATCTGGGTTTGCCCGAGGCGGTAGGACGCCACGTCGGCAAAGGTGTATTTACCCAGGTTACGCAGACGTTCGGCGATCAGGAACAGAATGATCGGCCAGCCCACCAGGAAGCCGATCGAGTAGATCAGGCCATCGTAGCCGGAGGTGAACACCAGCGCGGAAATCCCCAGGAAGGACGCCGCCGACATGTAGTCACCGGCGATCGCCAGACCATTCTGGAAACCGGTGATCTTGCCGCCCGCCGCATAGTAGTCGGCCGCCGAGTTGTTTTTCTTCGAGGCCCAGTAGGTGATGTACAAGGTCGCGCCAACGAACGCCACGAACATCAGGATGGCTGGAATGTTCAGTGGCTGCTTGGCCACTGCGCCCGTCAAGGCGTCAGCCGCAAAGGCACAAGGCGCGAACGCTGCAACGCTCAATAGAGAAAGTAGACGCCGGATCATTGCTGAGCCTCCTTGAGAATCGCATTGTTCAGGTCGTCAAACTCGCCATTGGCGCGGCGCACGTAGATAGCAGTGAGGATGAAGGCCGAGATAATCAGGCCGACACCGATAGGAATGCCCCAGGTAATCGAGGATTCAGGACTGAGCTTCGCACCCAGCACGTGTGGCCCGTAGGCGATCAGAAGGATGAATCCGGAGTAGAGCCCGAGCATGATCGCCGAGAGTATCCAGGCGAACTTTTCCCTTTTTCGCACCAGCTCCTTGAATCGGGGACTGTTTTGAATCGAGAGGTAAATGCTGTCGTTCATTGTTTTTATCCTCGCAGCACAGATTATTGTTGGAACGTAGCTAATGTATGCGGCTGCGGGACAGGTTCCAGACGACCTTAGTAGTAGAACGCCATGACACTTTTGCCAATTTCAAGCAGCCCAAAAACAAATGTGGGAGCGAGCCTGCTCGCGAAGGCGTCGTGCCAGTCAACATTTAGTTAACTGACAGACCGCTTTCGCGAGCAGGCTCGCTCCCACTGGGGTATTTCGGTGTTGTGGTTATTTAGTCCAGTCAGCCACGCGATCCGGGTGTTTGGCCACCCAATCCTTGGCGGCTGCATCAGGCTTGGCACCGTCCTGAATCGCCAGCATCACTTCACCGATTTCGTCTTTCGAAGCCCACTGGAAGTTCTTCAGGAACTTGGCCACTTCTGGTGCCTTCGCATCCAGGCCCTTGCTGCCGATGCTGTTCACGGTTTCAGCAGCGCCGTAAACGCCTTTAGGGTCGTCGAGGAAGCGCAGCTTCCACTTGGCGAACATCCAGTGCGGCACCCAACCGGTGACGGCGATGGATTCGTTTTTCTTCTCGGCACGGGTCAGCTCGGCAATCATGCCGGCGCCGGAGCTGGCTTTGAGGGTGTACTTATCGAGGCCGTAATCCTTGATCGCCTGATCGGTCTTGAGCATCACGCCTGAACCGGCGTCGATGCCGACTATGCGATTTTTGAAGGTGTCGTCGGTTTTCAGGTCTTCGATCGACTTGGCTTTTACATATTCCGGGACGATCAGGCCGATTTTCGCATCCTTGAAGTTCGGGCCGTAATCGACGACCTGATCCTTGTTCTTCGTCCAGTATTCGCCGTGGGTCACTGGCAGCCAGGCCGACAGCATGGCGTCGAGTTTACCGGTGGCGACACCCTGCCACATGATCCCGGTGGCGACGGCTTGCAGTTTCACGTCGTAGCCGAGTTTCTGCTTGATCACTTCGGCCGCCACGTGGGTGGTCGCGACGCTGTCGGACCAGCCGTCAACGTAACCGATGTTCAGGGTCTGTTTTTCAGCGCTGGCGAAAGTGGAGCTCATCGCAAGCGCCAGAGCGGCACCTGCGCCTAAAAGTCGTCGCATCTTCATCGTTACTTCCCCGAAATGCTGCGCCCGACGGATGACGGGCGGCGTCAACGTATTGTTATGGTGCACAGCGCCCCCATCACGCCTCACCGCAAACTCGTCCGGACATCAGTGGAGTACTGACGGCTTCGATCATCAACCTGACGCCCAACGCGACCTGCTCTGTCAGCGACCTCAAGGCAACGAGAAACGACATCAGAAGGCCATTAACCGCGTCTGTATAAATGACGCCAAATAATCCGCCCGAACTTTGCATGTCAAAACCATGCGGGCCACCAACCCTCTGTTAATTGCAGGTAACATGCGTTGCTTTGCAGCCACTCGGCCTGACCATGTCCGCGACTTCCCGCTTTGCTTTTCTTCCTTATGTCTTCGCCTGCCTGCTCGGGCTGTCTGCCCTTGGCGGCTTCTGGTATGGCCTCGGTAAGCCATTGATTTTGCCGGACGCTGCCACCCCGACGCACAAGTTGCAATGCGCCTCCTATACCCCATTCGACAAGGACCAGTCGCCGTTCGACGTGCCGTTCAAGCTGCGCCCGGAGCGCATGGACGCCGACCTCGCCCTGTTGGCGACGCGCTTTGAATGCATCCGCACTTACTCCATGACCGGCCTCGAAGCGCTGCCGGATCTGGCACGTAAACATGGCCTGAAATTGATGATCGGCGCCTGGGTCAACAGCAACCCGGTGGACACCGAGAAGGAAGTCGACCTGCTGATCGCCTCGGCCAACGCCAACCCGGACGTGGTCACCGCAGTAATCGTTGGCAACGAAGCGCTGCTGCGTAAAGAGGTTACCGGCGGGCAATTAGTGAAGCTGATAAACAAGGTCAAAAGTCACGTTAAACAGCCGGTGACTTACGCCGATGTATGGGAGTTCTGGCAAAGGCATCCAGAAATCGCTCCCGCCGTGGACTTCATAACGATCCACTTGCTGCCGTACTGGGAAGACCATCCATGGAACGTTGACGTGGCCTTGTCGCAAGTGGCCGCGATTCGTCGCAGTTTTGGCAGCATGTTTGCGCCAAAAGAAATAATGATCGGCGAAACGGGTTGGCCGAGCGAAGGCCGCCAGCGCAAGACTGCCGTGCCGAGCAGAGAAAACGAAGCCAAGTTTATCCGTGGCTTTGTCGCGATGGCCGAGAAGGAAGGCTGGCGTTACAACCTCATCGAAGCATTTGATCAACCATGGAAACGTGCGAGCGAAGGCGCGGTCGGCGGTTATTGGGGGCTGTTCGATGCCGATCGCCAAGACAAGGGTGTGCTCGCAGGCCCCGTGACCAACGTGCCGTTCTGGAAGCAGTGGCTGGCCGTCGGCGGTTTGATTTTCCTCGGCACATTGGTCCTCGGCGGTCGGGTTCGCACGACGCGATCAGCACTGGTGCTTCCGCTGTTGGGCGCCCTCGCCGCTTGTTCAATCGGTGCGTGGGGCGATCTGGCCCGCGTGACCACACGATTTGCCAGTGAATGGCTGTGGGTCGGGCTGCTGACGGCGTTGAATCTGTTGGTGTTGGCGCATGCCGCGCTAACCTTGAGCACCCGCACGGGTTGGCGTGAACGGGCGTTCAATCTGCTGGAACGTCGCGCCGGTTGGCTGGTTGCGGCGGCAGGGTTCGCGACGGCGGTGATGATGCTGGAGATGGTATTCGATGCGCGTTATCGCAGCTTTGCGAGCATGGCGTTCATCCTGCCGGCGCTGGTTTACCTGTGCAGCCCGGTTAGCGTGCCGCGTCGGGAGATTGCGCTACTGACCTTTATCATCGGGGCCGGCATTGCGCCGCAGTTGTATGAAGAAGGATTGCTGAATCAGCAGGCCTGGGGTTGGGCACTGGTCAGTGGATTGATGGTGATTGCGTTGTGGCGCTGCTTGCGGGTTCGCATCCGCTGACCTTTAGCGCCTGTACCTGCCTCATCGCTGGCAAGCCAGCTCCCACAGGTTTTGGGGTCATACACAAATGTTGTGTTTCTCCAGATCCCTGTGGGAGCGGGCTTGCCCGCGATGACTGACTTTCAGGCGCTGCGAGACTCCCGGACAAGGCGCAACCCGGCAATCACCACCGCAAACACCGCCAGCGTCGTGTTATACAACGCCAGCGCCGGCAACCCGAAGACCAGCGCCAGCACCGCCAGCCACCACCCTGCCCGCCCGGGCAAGAGAAAACCGATCAGCGCCGCACCCAGCGCCGTCCAGCCCAACACTTTGAAGTGAATCATCAGGCCGAGGTTCGAGCGCACCTGACACTCCCAACGGCTGGCCTCATCCACACAGATGCCGACCCACTGCCCGTCTTCCATAAAGCCATAACGCGCGCCATAACTGGCAGCCAGCCATAACGGCAACAAAACGAGCAGCAGAATCACGGGCAAACGGCGGGACATGAAACTCTCCAATCAACGAAAATCGGCGGCCAGCTTAATCTTCGGCCTGTCAGACGCAAGCACTAACAACAGTTAACTTTTCATCCGGGCGATGCAAAGTGTATCGTCCAGCTACTATTACTCCGAATTCTGCCTGTTTGGTGCCGCGGCATGGCACTTTGGCGCAACCCCGGTGGTCATAGCCTGCGAACTTCATTCGGCACCTTCCTCTAAGGGATCTAGTCATGCTCCGTTCCTTGCGCTTCGCCGCGCTGTTCAGCGGCCTTATTTTGAGTGCGTCCGCACTGGCGGTGGATATCGACGCCGCCAGTTATGGCTATCCCCTGACCAACCCGTTCGAGGCGACCATCGCCACGACTCCGCCGGACTTACGCCCGGAACTGCCGCTGGACGACGACATCAATCAGTCGGACCGCAGCGTCACCTTGCGTCCGGAACGCGAGTTCATTCTGCCGGACAACTTCTGGCCGGTGAAAAAGCTCACCTACCGCATCGCCGAGCAGGACAAGCCAGCACCGCTGATATTCCTGATCGCCGGCACCGGCGCGCGTTATGACAGCACGCTCAACGAATACCTGAAAAAGCTCTACTACAAGGCTGGCTACCACGTCGTACAGTTGTCGTCGCCGACCAGCTTCGACTTCATCAGTGCAGCCTCGCGCTTCGCCACTCCGGGCGTAACCAAGGAAGACGCTGAAGACATGTATCGGGTGATGCAGGCCGTGCGGGCGCAAAACCCGAAACTGCCGGTCACCGAGTATTACCTCACCGGTTATAGCCTTGGTGCTCTCGATGCCGCGTTCGTCGCGCATCTGGACGAAACCCGCCGCAGCTTCAACTTCAAGAAAGTCCTGCTGCTCAACCCGCCGGTCAACCTCTATACCTCGATCACCAACCTCGACAAGCTGGTGCAGACCGAAGTTAAAGGTATCAACAACAGCACCACGTTCTATGAATTGGTGCTGACCAAGTTGACCCGCTACTTCCAGCAAAAAGGTTATATCGACCTCAACGACGCCCTGCTCTACGACTTCCAGCAGTCCAAGCAGCATCTGAGCAACGAGCAGATGGCGATGCTGATCGGCACCTCGTTCCGCTTCTCGGCCGCCGATATTGCGTTTACTTCTGACCTGATCAACCGTCGCGGCCTGATCACCCCGCCGAAATTCCCGATCACCCAAGGCACCAGCCTCACGCCGTTCCTCAAACGCGCACTGCAATGCGACTTCGATTGCTACCTGACCGAGCAAGTGATTCCGATGTGGCGCGCGCGCACCGACGGCGGCAGCCTGCTGCAACTGATCGATCAGGTCAGCCTGTATGCACTGAAGGATTACCTGCACGACAGCCCGAAAATCGCCGTAATGCACAACGCCGACGACGTGATCCTCGGCCCGGGCGACCTCGGCTTCCTGCGCAAAACCTTCGGTGATCGTCTGACCGTTTACCCACTGGGCGGCCATTGCGGCAACCTTAACTACCGCGTCAACAGCGACGCCATGCTGGAGTTCTTCCGTGGCTAAATATCTCCTGCTGATTGCAGCGTTACTCTGTGCAGGCGTGGCCCAGGCCGACAACAGCAAAGCCAATGCACCGGTGGTGGTCGACAGTGACGGCTTCAAGGAACCGCTGTCCAAACTCAAGTTCAACCCGGGGCTGGATCAGCGCGAATTCGAGCGCTCGACGCTCAACGCACTGAACGTGTATGACCCACTGGAAGAGTGGAACCGTCGCGTTTACCACTTCAACTACCGCTTCGACCAATGGGTGTTCCTGCCGGTGGTCGATGGCTACCGCTACATCACGCCAAGCTTCTTGCGCACCGGCGTGAGCAACTTCTTCAACAACCTTGGTGACGTACCGAACCTGATGAACAGCCTCTTGCAGTTCAAGGGCCAGCGTTCGATGGAAACCACCGCACGCCTGTTGCTCAACACCACCATCGGCATCGCCGGCCTCTGGGACCCGGCGACCGCCATGGGGCTGCCGCGCCAGAGCGAAGACTTCGGCCAGACTCTGGGCTTCTACGGTGTTCCGGGCGGCGCCTATTTCGTCCTGCCGATCCTCGGCCCGTCGAACCTGCGTGACACCGCAGGCCTGGCTGTGGACTACAGCGCCGAATCGGCGATCAACTTTCTCAATGTCTCGGAAGTCAGTTCCAACCACCCGGAAATCTGGGCTCTACGCGCCGTCGACAAGCGCTACCAGACCAGCTTCCGCTATGGTCAGCTGAACTCGCCGTTCGAGTACGAGAAAGTGCGTTACGTGTACACCGAGTCGCGCAAGTTGCAGATTGCCGAGTAAAACCGGCAGGCACAAAAAAGGCCATTCGATGCAAATCGAATGGCCTTTTTTAATGACAAAACAACGCTACCACAGAGGTTATGCGTTCAACCTTTGATCGCTTTCCAGATTTTGCCGACAACAGAAACAACCGCCAACACAACCGCGCCAGCGATGATCCCCGCCACGCCATTGAGCAACATCGGCACCGCAAACCCGGCAGCACCGGCCGCCGCGCCAACACCCTCAATCCAGTGGCCCACCACCGGTACACCGTGGGTCAGAATGCCGCCGCCGACCAGGAACATCGCTGCAGTGCCAACCACCGACAGTGTTTTCATCATGTAGGGTGCCGCGACCAGGATGCCGCTACCGATTTTTTTGGCGACCTGCCCAGGCTTCTGCGTCAGCCACAGACCTAGGTCGTCGAGCTTGACGATACCGGCCACCAGACCGTAAACGCCCACGGTCATGACGATGGCGATGCCGGACAGCACGATCACCTGCTGCGTCAACGAAGCCCCAGCCACGGTGCCGAGGGTGATCGCGATGATTTCTGCCGAGAGGATGAAGTCAGTGCGGATCGCACCTTTGATCTTGTCCTTCTCGTACGCCACCAGATCGGTTGCCGGATCGGCCACGGCCTCGGTCAGTTGCGCGTGCTCGGCATCATCTTCAGCCTTGCTGTGCAGAAACTTGTGCGCGAGTTTCTCGAAACCCTCGAAGCACAAGTACGCACCACCGACCATCAACAGCGGCGTCACCAGCCACGGCACGAACGCACTGATCGCCAGCGCCGACGGCACCAGGATCAGTTTGTTGACGAACGAGCCCTTGGCCACCGCCCAGACCACGGGAATCTCCCGCTCGGCCCGCACACCAGAGACTTGCTGAGCATTCAGCGCCAAGTCGTCGCCGAGCACGCCAGCGGTCTTCTTGGCGGCCATTTTGGTCATCAACGCAACGTCGTCCAGAACGGTGGCGATGTCGTCGATCAGCACCAGCAAACTGCTTCCTGCCATGAATCTTG
>NZ_JBIUWI010000105.1:0-10118 GCF_044743385.1 Pseudomonas sp. NPDC087639
AACCAGGCCTTCTTCGAAGCCTGGGATCATGCGGCCGGAACCCAGAACCAGCTGAGTACCCTTGGCGGAACCGCCAGCGAATACTTCGCCGTCAACCTTGCCAACGAAATCGATGTTCAGCTGGTCTTCGTTCTGGGCAGCGCGATCGGCCACTTCGAAACGGGTGTTCTGCTTGCGCAGGATGTCCAGCATTTTGTCCAGGTCAGCGTCAGCCACTTCAGCGCTCAGGCGCTCAACGGTGATGCCGTCGAAGCCGGCAACGGTGAACTCAGGGAACACTTCGAATACGGCAACGTATTCCAGATCCTTGCCAGCTTCCAGCGACTTAGGCTCGATCGAAGGCGAACCCGCCGGGTTCAGCTTCTGCTCAACCACAGCTTCGTAGAAGGAGGACTGGATGACATCACCAACAGCTTCCTGACGAGCATCAGCACCGAAACGGCGCTTGATTTCGCTCATTGGCACTTTGCCTGGACGGAAGCCAGCAATCTTGGCCTTTTGGGCAGTCTGCTGCAGACGCTTGTTGACCTGAGTCTCGATGCGCTCTGCCGGCACGGTGACGCTCATGCGGCGCTCGAGAGCAGTAGTATTTTCAACAGAAACTTGCATGGATATTCCTCGTTGCACAGACGTTAGCCGGCCGTTTCCGACCCCAGAATCAAGGGCATGCATTCTAGTGGGTCAAACTCAAGAAGTCACCCTACTGAAAACGGGTAAAAAAACAGCAGGCAATTTGAAGGCGGGGACAAACGGTTATGACCCGCCCTGTTCGCAAATACAGCTAATCTCACCAAGGCTCTGCGCCGACCTCTTCTATATATAGAAGCGCCGCTGCGTCACCCTTCCTGCGACCCGAACCGGCGGTCGCTGAAAATTCGAATCCGTAAAACAAAAAAGGCGCCAGACTGTTAAATCTGGCGCCTTTCGAAATATGGGGTGGACGATGGGGATCGAACCCACGACAACGGGAGTCACAATCCCGTGCTCTACCAACTGAGCTACGCCCACCATATCGCGCTACTTGTGCCAAAGCTGCCTAATGGCGCACCCGGCAGGACTCGAACCTGCGACCATCCGCTTAGAAGGCGGATGCTCTATCCAGCTGAGCTACGGGCGCCTTATTAATCTGTACTCTTAAAGGACTACAAACTAAGTGCTTTCCAGCGTCGCAGAACCTTGATTCCGCTTCACCTTCTTAACCAGTGCTAGGCTGTGCCCGACAAGTGCGACGAATAGTATAGAGCGCTCCCAAGGTCGTCAAATCCTTTTTGAAAAAAATTCATTTAATTAAAGGAGTTAGGGGAATTTGCTGACCAAGCGCCTTTGCCCTCACCGCACGACATGCGAGAATGCGTTCTCATTTTTTCCCCTCTCGATGGTTAATCACGCGCAATGACTGCACAACTAATCGACGGCAAATCGATCGCCGCCAGCCTGCGCCAGCAGATCGCCCAACGAGTTGCCGAGCGTCGCCAGCAAGGCCTGCGCACTCCCGGCCTCGCGGTGATCCTGGTCGGCAGCGATCCTGCCTCTCAGGTTTATGTCTCGCACAAGCGTAAAGACTGTGAAGAGGTCGGCTTCCTCTCTCAAGCCTACGACCTGCCCTCTGAAACCACTCAGCAGGCGCTGACCGATCTGATCGATCGTCTCAATGACGATCCGGCAATCGACGGTATCCTGCTTCAACTGCCATTGCCCGAGCACCTGGACGCTTCCAAGCTGCTGGAACGCATCCGCCCGGACAAAGACGTTGACGGTTTCCATCCTTATAACGTCGGCCGTCTGGCCCAGCGGATTCCACTGCTGCGTCCGTGCACCCCAAAAGGCATCATGACCTTGCTGGAAAGCACGGGCGCTGATCTTTATGGCATGGATGCAGTGGTCGTCGGTGCTTCCAACATCGTCGGTCGCCCAATGGCGATGGAGCTGTTGCTGGCCGGCTGCACCGTGACTGTGACCCACCGCTTCACCAAGGATCTGGCAGGCCATGTCGGTCGCGCCGACCTGGTGGTCGTGGCCGCCGGCAAGCCGGGACTGGTCAAGGGCGAGTGGATCAAGGAAGGCGCGATCGTGATCGACGTCGGCATCAACCGTCAGGAAGACGGCAAACTGGTCGGTGACGTCGTGTACGAAACCGCCCTGCCCCGCGCCGGCTGGATCACTCCGGTACCGGGCGGCGTCGGCCCGATGACCCGTGCCTGCCTGCTGGAAAACACCCTTTACGCAGCAGAAACCCTGCACGTCTGATCGGTATTTACGGCAGTACAAGAACCCCGCCTTGCGCGGGGTTTTTCATGCCTGAGAAAAAACACTAACCGTTCGCCGGAAACCCCTCTTTTTACAGGCCTTTTCACGAGATTTTCAGCTCGTTCAAACAACCATCGACAGATCTTCAGCCATACTTCTAGAATGCGACGCTTTGAAGAAATAACCCGTTACAAACTAACGGAATATCCAACCTTTATGAGTTCGCCCGCGTGAAAATTCGTCTTTCGATACTGAGCCTGTTTTTTGCATTTACAGGCACATTCATCACGCCAACGATCAACGCTGCGGAAACCACCGCTGCCCCTCGTGACGCTTCGCAACTGAAGATCGCCTCCGGCAGCGCCCTGCTAATGGATATGCAGACCAATAAAGTCATCTACTCCAGTAACCCTGACGTGATCGTGCCGATCGCTTCCGTCAGCAAACTGATGACTGGCCTGGTCGTGGTTGAAGCGCGACAGAACATGGACGAATGGATCGATGTCGATATCAGTCAAACGCCGGAAATGAAGGGCGTGTTCTCCCGAGTCAAACTGAAGAGTGAACTGCCGCGTCGCGAGATGCTGCTGATCGCACTGATGTCCTCGGAAAACCGCGCGGCCGCCAGCCTCGCGCATCACTATCCGGGTGGCTACGCAGCGTTTATCGCGGCAATGAATGCCAAGGCGAAAGCGCTGGGCATGACCAGCACTCATTTTGTCGAGCCCACCGGCCTGTCACCGCGCAACGTGTCTACCGCCCGCGACTTGAGCAAGTTGCTGGTAGCCGCGCACAAACAACCGCTGCTCACCCAACTGAGCACTACCAAGGAAAAAACCGTGGCGTTTCGCAAACCCAACTACACCTTGGGTTTCCGTAACACCGACCATCTGGTGAACAAGGACAATTGGGACATCAAGATCACCAAGACCGGCTTCACCAATCAGGCCGGGCATTGCCTGGTGCTGGTAACGAGCATGGGCAACCGTCAGGTTGCCCTGGTGATTCTTGATGCATTCGGTAAATACACGCACTTTGCCGATGCCAGCCGTATCCGCAGTTGGGTCGAGACCGGCAAGAGCGCCGCCGTTCCAGCGGTGGCTCAACAGTACAAGGCCGAGAAAAACCTGAAGTCGCGCCAGAGCGGCGTAGTTGAAGCCTCAAAGTAAATAGCAGCACAAAAAAAGCCCCGAGTGATCGGGGCTTTTTGCTTTCTGCGAATCAATCATTAGGCAATGGCATTTGGTCATCGTCGGGAATGCCATCGCCCTTACTCGGATCTGGCGCAAGCCCTGGCGCCACCAACGGCCGGGCCATTGGATCGCGCAATGGACTGTCCGGATCCAGCACGGGATCCACGCCCTCTTCAGGCGTAGTCGGCACGCTGTCCGGCTTTTGGTCATCGAAGCTTGAATCGGTACTCATACGCACCTCGCATCAAGGTTTCAGATCGGCTAACGGATCATAGGGTTTGGCCGGTTTTTGGTCGTCCTCGCCTGGCTTCACATCTTTCGGCGCCTTGGCGGGACCGATCGGGTCGACTTGCGGATCGGCGACATCCGGCGAATCCGGATCAAATCCCAGATCATCACCTGAGGAATGCTCGGAAGAATGCGGGCCTTGAGGGGATGGAGAATCTGTCATGTCGCCTCCTGATTTGCCCGCGAATTACGGGCTATAACCGTGAGAGGCTTGCCGGGTGCAGTCGTGCCCGGCAGATGACGAACGGAACTCAGTGCGCAGCCAGCGCCTTGCGCGCCTGCGCCGCTTCCGGCTCCTGACCCGCCCGGGATAGCTCATCGGCAGCCTTGAGCCAGCGCTGACGATCAACCGATGCCGGAATCTGCGAAGGCTTCTGGATCAATATGGCCCAGCCGCCGGACTTTTCGAATGCCGATTCAAAAGCACTGAAACTCATCAATTCGCGACGGTTCATGCCCGCACGCAACAGCACGTTCTGTTTATTACGATCGTAGCCGGAGAGAATCGCGTAGCGCGGTTCAGCCCAGAACGCCGAGCCCTCGCTGAAGCGCACCATCACTGGATAACCCGCCGCGACCTGAGTCAGCAACGCTGGCAAGCTCTTGTCCAACGGATACACGACCATGCCGTATTCCCGAGCCAGGTTCTGGATATTTTGCTGCAACTTGTCCTCGCCGCCGGGCAGGTGCAGCGGCTTTTCCAGCAAACCCGGGGTAATCACGATGCCCTGCTGCGACAGCAGGCTGGCCAACACTTGCGGCCCGGACTGATTGGCTTCGCCGCGATAAAACGTGCCGCTCAGCTCGACCCGCTCCGGCAATCGCTTGACCTCGGGCGCAACATTGCCTGCACACCCGACCAAAAGGGCCGCGCAGCCAACCGACAACAGCGCTGCACGAATTCGAGAAAATACCTGCACCATTGTCACTCTCTGTTCAGACGCCGGTCATCGTGTTCCGGCAAGGTTCACGATCATAGGGTGGTGCAAGGCTGCGGTATAGCCTTAAACCGTAGAGACATCGATTGCATAGAGCGAACTGATTGGTCACCACCGACCTTTGGTCAATAGCCTGAAACACCTGGTTGACTAGACTGTCACTGAAACAGAACGAATTGAAAAAGCGTGTGCCCGATGCAGGGCGAAGAGGAGGCACTGATGAGCCTGACCATGACTATCGTAATGTTGATTGCCGGTTGGCTGGCTGTTGCCGCCGCCATGTTGTGGGGCGTGTTGCGGATTGCGCGGCGTCATCACCACCCTGTTCAGTCCTCACCCGCTGAAAAAGCCGTGAAGCATCGTGTACGTCACGTAACTGCGCACTGACCGCCTCTAAAAGCCACCAACAAAAAGGCCGCCTGAACTCCGGGAGTTCAGGCGGCCTTTTGGCTTGTCAGCGTTTACGCTTGCACAGCCAACTTCTTCTGCCGGGCCCGGCGCGACAACATGTTCAGCACTTCAATCCCCGCCGAGAACGCCATCGCTGCATACACATAACCTTTCGGTACGTGGGCACCGAAGCCTTCGGCGATCAGCGTCATGCCGATCATGATCAGGAAGCCCAGGGCCAGCATCACGACAGTCGGATTGTCGTTGATGAACTTGGCCAGCGGATCAGCCGCCAGCAACATCACCAGTACCGACACCACCACCGCGATGATCATGATCGGCAAGTGTTCGGTCATACCGACCGCAGTAATGATGCTGTCGATCGAGAACACCATGTCGAGCAGCAGGATCTGGCCAATGGCGGCGGCAAAGCCCAAGGTCACTGTCGAGGTGGCCGATTTCGGGTCTTCCGGCGACGGATCCATGCTGTGGTGAATCTCGGTCGTCGCTTTCCAGACCAGGAACAGACCACCGGCGATCAGGATCATGTCCTTCCAGGAGAAGGCCTGGCCGAGGATTTCGATGACTGGCTCAGTCAACTGCACGATGAAGGCAATGGTGCTCAACAGCGCCAGGCGCAGAATCAACGCCATGCCAATACCGATGCGACGAGCTTTCTGCCGATGCTGCTCAGGCAGTTTGTTGGTCAGGATCGAGATAAAGATCAGGTTATCGATGCCGAGCACGATTTCCATCACCACCAGTGTGGCCAAAGCAACCCAGGCGGTGGGGCTGGCTGCGAGTTCCAACAGATATTCCATGGTTCAGTCCTGACTCTGTGTAATACGGTTTAGATGGTTTTGGAGGACGATTCGGATTGTTCCGCATCTTTTTCCGTTGATTCTTTTTTCTCGATCAACCCGCCAGTGGCATCACTGAGCGCCTGTTCGGCGGCTTTATGGGTATCGTCGATAGCTTGCTTGGCGCTTTCAGCCGCCTTGCCCATCAACTGCTGGGCGCTTTTCTCGGCCTGATCGCAACCGGCCAGAACCAGTAAAGACGTAAACATCAGGACAGGGAATGTGTATTTCATGAGGTTTCCTTCGAATGAACAGACAGGGTCGCAGACCGGCCGTCGATGGCTGGGCATTCTAGGGAGGCAAACACTTCAGGAAAATTCGTTTTTTTAGCGGCTATACTTCGGTTTTTACGAACTGAAGAACACCATGCTCAATTACCGACAGCTGCACTACTTCTGGGTTGTAGCCAAAACCGGCAGCATCGTGCGCGCCTGCGAACAACTGAACCTGACCCCGCAGACCATCAGCGGGCAGATTTCCCTGCTCGAACAGACTTACGGCATCGAGTTGTTCAAACGGGTTGGCCGGCAACTGGAACTCACCGAAGCCGGGCGTCAGGCCCTGCCCTACGCCGAACAGATGTTTCAGCTCGGCGGCGAACTGGAACTGATGCTGCGCGCCCAGCCCAATGAACAGCAGATCCTGTTCCGCGTCGGCGTCGCCGATGTGGTGCCGAAATCCATCGTCTATCGCCTGATCGCACCGACCATGGAGTTGAACGAGCCACTGCGCATCACCTGCCGCGAAGACAAACTCGAACGATTGCTGGCAGACCTGGCCATCCAGCGGCTGGATCTGGTGATCTCCGACAGCCCGATGCCATCGCACCTCGACATCAAGGGCTACAGTCAGAAACTCGGCGAATGCGGGATCAGTTTTTTCGCCACCGCCGAACTGGCGGCGCGCTACGGGCAGGACTTTCCGCGCAGCCTGCACGGCGCACCGCTGTTGATTCCCGGGGCGGAAACCGTGGTGCGCAGTCGTTTGCAGCGCTGGTTCGCCGAGCAGCAGATCCAGCCGCAGATCGTCGGCGAGTTCGATGACAGTGCCTTGATGCAGGCATTCGGCCAATCCGGCAGCGGGATTTTTATCGGCCCGAGCGTGATTGCCGATGAGGTGAAGCGCCAGTACGGCGTTCAGTTGATTGGCCAGACGGACGCGGTGACCGAGTCGTTCTACGCCATTTCGGTGGAGCGCAAGGTCAAGCACCCCGGCATCGTTGCGATTACCGAAGGTGCCCGACGCGAGTTGTTTACTACCTTATGAGGCGTCTGTGCACATTTCGCGCGGCTTGAGCGTCATCAACACCATGGCGAGGAATACCGACAGCAGAATAAACCCTGCAGCGGCGAATCCGAGAAAGCCCAGACCCGCGCTGTCGATCACCCGACCACCGACCATGGCGCCCAGGCCAATCCCCAGATTGGCCCCGGCAATATTCAACGAGGCGGCAAAGGCCGGCGCTTCTGGCGCGGCTTTCATCAGGCGCACGTGGCTGACCAGGAACAACGCCGCCTGGGTCACGCCCCAGATGCCCATCGCCACCGTCAGCCCCAGCGGCGAATGAATGTTCGGCACCAGCGACACCATGCCGGCAATCATGAACGCACAGAACAATACCGACGCCCCCAGCGGATGCCGATCCACCGCACGGCCGCCCAACGAGTTGCCGATCAGACCGACCGCGCCAAAGCCCATCAGGCACCAGCCAACCACCGTGCCGTTGAAACCGGCCAAGCGCTCAAGGATGTCCGCCAGATAGGTGTAAACGGTAAACATGCCGCTGAACACCAGGATCGACAGCACGATGTGACCGATCATCAACGGGCTGCGCAGGATCTTGAACTGCGAGCGGAAGCTGACCTGATGCTGGTGCAGATTGGTTTTTGGCAAATAAACAAACAGCAACAGCGCCTTGGCAAACGCGATCACCGCGAGGATGCCGAACGCGCTGCGCCAGCCCAATGCATCGGAAATCAGCGTGCCGACAGGAATGCCAAACACCGTGGCGCAGACGATACCGAAGCCGATCTTGGCGATGGCACGGCCGGCGAAGTCCGGGCCGACGATGTCCACGGCCGTCTCGCTGGCCAGTGCCCAGAACACTGGAAGACCCAGCGCCGGGATCAATCGGGCAATCGCCATCACCCAGATGTTCGGCGCCAGTGCGGCAACGGTATTGGCCAGGCCGAACATGATCAAAATGCTGATGAACAGCTTGCGGCGCTCGAAGCGGGCGAAATACGCGGTCAGGAATGGGCCGAACATCGCCACAGTAAAGGCGAACAGCGTGACCAGCAGCCCGGCCTGCGGGATGGTGACCGCAAGGTCGCGGGCAATCGCCGGCAGCAGGCCGACGATGACGAATTCCGTGGTCAGTACCGTGAATCCGGCGGCAGACAACAGAAGGATGGGCAACAGCATGGGGAACTCCAACAAAACGACGACACCAGCGATGACCGGAGGGCCCGCTGGCAGAACTTGAAAATGAGGATGGAGAATCTTAACAGAGTGTTTCCAGCCTGACTTGCACAAAGCTGCCGACTTGCCGATCAATCGAGTGGCAGATCGTCACAGGCCTGAAGGACAAAGCCTACGCTGTGATAAAGTCCGCGCCCTGAAAAACGTACAGCCTGTTCAACACCAAGTTTATTGGCGTTGATACAGCGTCAGCCCTTTCGGCTCGTGACGGTGGCCTGCCCCCGATTTTGTCACCGCGCTCACGCAGCCTTGCACCCTATAAAAAATCAGAGATGCCGTTATGACCGCTTCTTCCCCTTCGCTATTGCACCGCCTCAAGAACCTGAGCCTGGTCACGCAGATCCTGATCGGCTTGATCGCCGGCATCGCCCTGGCGATGTTCGCCCCGGACGCGGCGAAAGCCAGCGCCTTTATCGGCAAGGTGTTCGTTTCGGCGCTGAAAGCCGTGGCACCGATTCTGGTGTTCGTGCTGGTGATGGCCTCGATTGCCAACCACAAGCACGGCCAGGAAACCCACATTCGGCCGATTCTGTTTCTGTATCTGCTGGGCACGTTCGCTGCGGCGGTGGTCGCGGTGGTTGCCAGCATGACGTTTCCGTCGCACCTGGTGCTGTCCACCGACAACATTGCGGTGAGCGCACCGGGCGGTATCGCCGAAGTGCTGCAAAGCCTGCTGTTGAGCGTGGTCGACAACCCGGTGAGTGCGCTGATGAACGCCAACTTCATCGGCATTCTGGCGTGGGCGATCGGCATGGGCGTCGCGATTCGCCATGCCGGTGATACGACGCGCGAAGTGCTCGGCGATCTGTCCAACGGCGTCACCGTGATCGTGCGGGTGGTGATCCGCTTTGCACCGCTGGGTATTTTCGGTCTGGTGGCTTCGACTCTCGCCACCTCAGGTTTCGGCGCGCTGATCGGTTACGCACACCTGCTCGCTGTGCTTTTGGGCTGCATGCTCTTCGTAGCACTGGTGATGAACCCGTTGATCGTGTTCTGGAAGTTGCGTCGCAACCCGTACCCGCTGACTCTCAAGTGCCTGCGTGAAAGCGGTATCACCGCGTTCTTCACCCGCAGTTCGGCGGCGAACATTCCGGTCAATCTGGAGTTGAGCAAACGTCTGGGCCTGCATGAAGACACCTATTCGGTGTCGATCCCGCTGGGTGCGACCATCAACATGGCGGGCGCAGCGATCACCATCACCGTGCTGACCCTCGCGGCCGTACACACCTTGGGCATTGCCGTGGACATTCCCACCGCCATCCTGCTCAGCGTCGTGGCGGCGATCTGCGCCTGCGGTGCTTCGGGTGTGGCCGGTGGTTCGCTACTGCTGATTCCGCTGGCGTGCAGCCTCTTCGGCATTCCAAGCGAGATCGCCATGCAGGTGGTGGCGGTCGGTTTCATCATTGGCGTGTTGCAGGATTCGGCCGAAACTGCGCTGAACTCGTCTACTGATGTGCTGTTTACCGCAGCGGCTTGTTTGGGTGAGGAAGAGAAAATTCAACGTACCGCGTAATCATCGCCGCAATGAAAAGCCCGCCGAGTTGTGAACCTGGGCGGGCTTTTTTGTGCCTGAGATCTTTCCCCCCTCACCCCAACCCTCTCCCCCCAAGGGGGCGAGGGGGAAAGTGATCTGGCTTAATGATTCTGGACACCCCTAAAGGGCGGTAATCTACGCCCAGCGACGAGGTGTGATATGACCAGACGATATTTTTCGACAGATT
>NZ_JBIUWI010000106.1:0-1871 GCF_044743385.1 Pseudomonas sp. NPDC087639
GGCTTTGAGTTCGGGGTCGGAGGCCGTCTGCGCTTTGCCATGGACTTTGATTTTCGGTTCGAACGCTACGTGGCGAACCGGCAGGTTGCGCGGCAGGTTGTCGGCTTCGCCTTTCACCAGCTTGCGCATGAACAGTTTGACGATGCGGTCTTCCAGCGAATGGAAACTGATCACGACCAGACGGCCGCCGATTTCCAACGCGTCCAGTGCGGCTTCAAGGCCGGCTTCCAGATCGCCCAGCTCGTTGTTGACGTGAATACGCAAACCTTGGAACGCACGGGTCGCCGGGTTCTTGCCCTTCTCCCACGCCGGGTTGGCAACCTTGAGTACTTCAGCCAGATCGGCGGTGCGCTCGAAGGGCTTGATATCGCGACGTTCGGCGACGGCGCGAGCCATGCGACCGGAGAAACGCTCTTCGCCGTATTCCTTGAACACCCGGGCGATTTCCTCAGCCGGCGCGGTGTTAACGAACTCGGCAGCGCTGATGCCACGGGACGGATCCATGCGCATGTCGAGCGGGCCGTCGTTGAGGAAACTGAAGCCGCGCTCAGCGTCGTCGAGTTGCGGCGAAGACACGCCCAGGTCGAGCAGGATGCCGCTGACCTTGCCGGCCAAACCACGTTCGGCGACGACCGAACCGAGCTCGGCAAAGCTGCGCTGCACAACGACAAAGCGGCCGTCTTCGGCCGCTAGCGTTTGCCCGGTGGCAATCGCTTGTGGATCCTTGTCGAATCCGATGAGTCGCCCGTCAGTCCCGAGCTGGCTGAGGATCAACCGACTGTGCCCGCCGCGCCCGAACGTGCCGTCCAGATAGCAGCCATCAGGACGTACGGCGAGAGCCTCGACGGCTTCGTCAAGCAGTACGGTGATGTGGTTAAAGCCGCTATCAATAGTCACAGGATCAAATCACGCAGTTCATCAGGCATCGCGCCCGGTTGTTGAATGGCAGCAAGGTCAGCGGCAGACACCGCGTTCCATGCATCCTCGTCCCACAATTGGAACTTGTTCAGTTGGCCCACCAGCATCGCTTTCTTATCAAGCTTGGCGTATTCGCGCAGACGCGGTGGAACCAGAAAACGACCACTGCCATCGAGTTCGAGGTCGACGGCATTACCAATCAATAAACGTTGCAGACGACGGTTCTCTTCGCGAAGCGAAGGGAGTGCGCGCAACTTGGTTTCAATAATTTCCCACTCGTCGAGCGGATAGACACACAGACACGGATCAACGGCATCAATGGTGACGATCAATTGGCCGGAACTGCGCGAATCGAGCTCGTCACGGTACCGGCTCGGCATAGCGAGACGGCCCTTTGCATCGAGACTGATAGCGTTAGCTCCGCGAAACACCTCTGCGGTTCTCCAATGTCCATCGGTTTGAGCTCAAAAAACCCACTTCATGCCACTTTCCGCCACTTGCGCACACTATAGGAATGCGCCCACCACACCGTCAAGGCGCGGATTAAAGGAAAACCCTTACAGAACGGAGATTTAGGAGCATAAAAGGAGGCACAACGAGAATCTGGCGGAGACTTTTGACCCATAACTTGATGCAGCACTGAAAGCTGCGTTCGAAAGTTAAAGTAATTTGTTAAGAGTAAGATTTTTTCGGTATTACGAAGGCGCTTCTGCTGTTGATTGAAGCAGGGTGGGAAATGGCTATTACTGCATTTGCCGCTGCCGAACTTTCAGTGCGGGCCTGCTGATAATACACAGCCCCGACAACACTGATTCAAGCAGGGAAAGAAAAAGGTGGAGAGTCGATCTGTAAGCCGGGTTCTGTCTTGAACAGTCATTCGTCTACGATGGCCATCACTGGACATCTTTAGCAACCTACCCGGTCCCAGCGCGGGCCACGCCTTGGGACCCTAT
>NZ_JBIUWI010000106.1:1881-10013 GCF_044743385.1 Pseudomonas sp. NPDC087639
TTACCGAACTTTTTCACCTTTACGGTGGCCTTAGCGTTTTGGGGTTTTTTTTGTGGGGCTGTTTCGTTTGGCTCCCGCCTCCCTGGAATTACCTGGCACTTCGCCCTATGGAGCCCGGACTTTCCTCCCCCCCCTAATTTTCATAGAGGGCAGCGACTGTCCGATCGACTCTCCGCCGCGAAGGTTAACGGCAGAGCGGCCGAAGAACAAGCGCTAAAAGCCCCAAGACCGCTATGGGCGACGGCTTACACGTCTTTCTGTTTGTCCAGCGCGACCTGATACAGCACGTTTTTGCGCTCACCGGTGATCTGCGCTGCCAACGCAGCGGCACGCTTGAGCGGCATCTCTTCGAGCAACAGATTGAGGACGCGCATCGACTCGCTGCTGACGGCGTCTTCAGACTCCGGCGCTGTCCAGCCTGCAACCAACACCACGCACTCGCCGCGCTGCTGATTGCTGTCGGACTCGACGAACGCGCGCAATTCAGCCAGGGGCAGTCCTTTGAGGGTTTCGAAGGTTTTGGTTATCTCACGAGCCAACAATGCCTGGCGCTCACCACCGAACACCGCCTCCATATCCTGCAGACATTCAAGAATGCGATGCGGGGCCTCGTAGAAAATCAGCGTGCGCGGCTCTTCCTTAACCGCTTCCAGGCGCGCCTTGCGCCCAACCGACTTGGCCGGCAGAAAGCCTTCGAAGATGAATCGGTCGGATGGCAGGCCAGCCGCCGACAATGCCGCGATCAAGGCGCAAGCGCCGGGCACCGGCACCACATTGATCCCCGCGGCACGGGCCTGACGTACCAGGTGATAGCCTGGATCGGAAATCAGCGGCGTACCGGCATCGGAAATCAGCGCAACGTTGTCGCCCGCCAGCAAACGAGTAATAAAGCGGCTACCTTCATCTCGTTCGTTATGCTCGTGGCATGCGGCCAACGGCGTGGAGATACCGAAGTGCTGCATCAGTCGCTGCGAGTGACGCGTGTCCTCGGCAGCAATCAATGCCACTTCGCGGAGAATTTTCAGTGCCCGGGCGCTGATGTCGTCCAGGTTGCCGATGGGCGTCGCCACCACATAAAGCGAGCCAGCAGCGGAATTCAAAGGACCTGGAGCAGTCAAAGCGCACACCTCATGATCGGTAAAAGCCGGCATTGTAACGCGTCACGAGGCTTGCGATGCGCTCTGCCCGCACACGGTTTTGCGCGCAGATGTGCGGCTCCGCAACATTTACTCCAGCTAAATTGACTGTTTCACGCCACTAACATCGCGCCCCGGCCAGTGCTTGGGTACAATTCCACGCTAATTTGATCGAGTATCAGGAACACTTACATGATCGCTTGCCTGCGGCTGTTCACTGCCCTCTGCCTCGCTGCCCTTTTGGCGGCCTGCGCCAGCTCCCCTTCCTCCAGCCTTGGCGAACTTCCACGGACTCCGGATGCCAGCATCGAGCAACTGCTCGAACAGGCCACCCAGGCTAAAACCCCGGAAAAAGCCGCCCTGTTGCGCCTGAGCGCAGCGGATCTGGCTTATCGTCAGGGCAATGCCGGACAGTCCGCGCAAATCCTGCAACAAGTGCCCGTTGAACAGCTAAAGCCGGGGCAGCAGATTTTTGCTAACACGTTGGCCGCCGAACTGGCCATGACCCGCAATCAGCCGAAAGCCGCGCTGACCGCACTGAGCCACCCGAGCCTGCAAAAGCTGGGTGAGATGCCGGAAGAGCAGCAGGTGCGCACCGGCACCGTTCATGCCCGCGCCCTCGAAGCCGATGGCCAGACGTTGGCCGCCGCCCGCGAGCGCATCTTCATTGCGCCGATGCTGCAAGGCGAAGCCGCGAGCAAGAACCACGAAGCGATCTGGACACTGATTGCCTCGCTGCCGACCGACCAATTGCAACCAAACAGCACCGATGACCTCGGTGGCTGGATGGCTCTGGCGCAGGCGGTTAAAACCGCTGGCACCCTGGAGCAGCAGCAGGCCGCTATCGACACCTGGCGCGCACAGAATCCAAAGCACCCAGCAGCGATCAACCTGCCACTGCCGCTGACCAAGCTCAAGGAACTGGCCAGCCAGCCCCTGAGCAAAATCGCCCTGCTGCTGCCGCAAGACGGCCAGCTGGCTTCAGTCGGCAAAGCATTGCGTGAAGGTTTCATGGCCGCGCACTACCAGGCTCAACAGGCCGGGCAGAAGCCGCCAGCCATCGAGTTCTACGACAGCTCGAAACTGACCTCGATGGACGAGTTCTACCGCAAGGCTCAGGCAGACGGCGTGCAATTGGTCGTTGGCCCGCTGGAAAAACCACTGGTCAAACAACTGAGCACCCGCCCGCAACTACCAATCACCACCCTGGCGCTGAACTACAGCGAAGGCGATCAAGGCCCGGCGCAACTGTTCCAGTTTGGTCTGGCCGCTGAAGACGAAGCCCGCGAAGTCTCCCGTCGCGCCCGCGCCGACGGCCTGCACCGCGCCGCAATCATGGTGCCCAAAGGCGAATGGGGTGACCGCGTGCTGCGTGCATTCAGCCAGGACTGGCAAGCCAATGGCGGCAGCATCGTTGCCACAGAGCGTGTTGATCAGCCGGTGCAACTCGCCCAGCAGATCGCCGACATGTTCCAGCTGCGCCAGAGCGAAGCCCGCGCCAAGAGCCTGCAGAATGCGGCTGGCACCAACGTCGCCGCACAGCCTTCGCGTCGTCAGGACATTGAGTTCATCTTCCTTGCTGCCACTCCACAGCAAGCGCAGCAGATCAAGCCGACCCTGAACTTCCAGTACGCTGGCGATGTTCCGGTTTACGCGACCTCCCACGTGTACAGCGCCAGCGGCGATGTGAACCAGTACAACGACATGAACGGCATTCGCTTCTGCGAAACCCCATGGCTACTGGAAGCCAACGATCCGCTGCGCCAGCAAGTCACCGCACAGTGGCCACAAGCCGCCGGCAGCCTCGGCCGCCTGTATGCCATGGGCGTCGACGCCTATCGTCTGGCACCGCGTTTGGGCCAACTCAAAGCCCTGCCGGACAGCCGCATCGAAGGGCAGTCGGGCAGCCTCGGCATGACTCAGACTCAGCGTGTTGTGCGTCAGTTGCCTTGGGCGCAGTTTGTCAGCGGTCAGATTCAACGTCTGCCGGACACCGCGCGCTAATGCCCGACAGGTCACGCTCGCAAAGCGGTAAAGATGCCGAGCGCCATGCGCTCGAGCATCTGCAGAAACAGGGGCTGCGACTGTTGGCGCAGAACTGGTTATGCAAACGCGGCGAGCTTGATCTGGTCATGCTTGATGGCGATACAGTAGTATTCGTTGAAGTTCGCTACAGAAAAAACACTCAATGGGGTGGCGCGCTCGCTAGCATCGATGGGCGCAAGCAGCAGAAACTGATTTTCGCTGCGCAGTATTTTCTTCAGCGCGAGACGCGCTGGGCCAATTCCCCCTGCCGCTTCGACGTGGTGGCCATCGACAGCCATCCGAGTCAGCTGAACTGGTTGCAGAATGCTTTCGACAGTTGATCTGCATCCAACCCGGACTTTTTCATCCGACACATTTTGCTCTTTGCTTTGCGGGCTGCACATTCACGTGCCGGACAGCCGCGCTACTTAAGGTCACACAGATGGACATGCAATCCCGAATTCGCCAGCTTTTCCAGGCCAGTATCGACACCAAGCAACAGGCGATGGACGTACTTGCACCGCACATCGAGCAAGCCAGCCAGATCATGGTCAACGCCCTGCTCAACGAAGGCAAAATGCTTTCGTGCGGCAACGGCGGCTCCGCCGGCGATGCGCAGCACTTTTCCTCGGAGTTACTCAACCGCTTCGAGCGCGAGCGCCCGAGCCTGCCAGCCATCGCCCTGACCACCGACACATCGACGATCACCTCGATCGCCAACGACTACAGCTACAACGAAGTGTTCTCCAAACAGATCCGTGCGCTCGGTCAGCCAGGCGATGTCTTGCTGGCTATTTCGACCAGCGGTAACTCGGCGAACATTATTCAAGCGATCCAGGCCGCACATGATCGCGAAATGATTGTCGTAGCTTTGACCGGACGCGATGGCGGCGGCATGGCGTCGCTGCTGTTGCCCGAGGACGTCGAGATTCGCGTACCGGCCAACGTCACTGCACGTATTCAAGAAGTCCACTTGCTGGCGATCCATTGCCTCTGCGATCTGATCGACAGCCAACTGTTCGGGAGTGAAGAATGACCCCTAATCGCCTTGGCCTTCTGGCCTTGACCCTGTGCCTCGGCATCAGCGGCTGCACCTCGGTGGTGAACGCCAGCCGTGAAGCACCGATCGAAGACGACCGCGGCACCCGTACCTTCGGCAGCAAGATCGACGATTCGCTGATCGAAACCAAAGTAGGCGTGAACATCGCCAAGGCCGATCCGGCGCTGGACAACGACTCGCACATCGTCGCCACCAGCTTCAACGGCGTAGTGCTGCTGGCGGGTCAAACGCCGCGCGAAGACCTCAAGGCCAAGGCCGAACAGGCCGCCGCCAATGTGCAGCGCGTGAAGAAGGTGCACAACGAACTGCAAGTACTGCAGCCCTCCTCCTTGCTGGCTCGCCAGAACGACGCGTGGCTGACCACCAAGATCAAGACACAGATGCTCACCGACGCCAGTATTCCGGGCTCGCGCATCAAGGTTGTGACCGAGAACGGCATCGTTTACCTGCTGGGCCTGCTGACCAAACAGGAAGCCACTCAGGCGACCAATCTGGTCCAGGGTGTTTCCGGCGTGCAGAAGATCGTGAAGCTGTTCGAATACATCGACTGATAGCTGAAACGCGCACACAAAAAAGGCGATCCATCCGGATCGCCTTTTTTATTACTTCACCACTTTCAAACTTGGCCGGCCGCTAGGGCGCGGTGGCTCGCTGTCCGGTGGCGGCAAGTCGTCATCCGGCTCGATGTCGTCTTCGTCATCCATCGGCGACTCGATATCGAACACCATGCCCTGCCCGTTCTCCCGGGCGTAGATGCCCAGGATTGCGCTGATCGGCACGTACAGACTGTGCGGGACACCACCGAAGCGACCTTCGAAGGTCACTACGTCGTTGTCCATGTGCAGATGCCGCACAGCGCTGGGCGAGATGTTCAGGACAATCTGCCCGTCACTGGCGAAACCCTGCGGCACCTGCACCGCTGGGTACTCGGAGTTGACCAGCATGTGCGGGGTGCAATCGTTATCCACAATCCACTCGTAGAGCGCGCGGACCAGATAAGGTCGACTGGAGTTCATAGCGGCTCCTTAAGCCTTAGCGCATATCGCGTTCGTCACCAGTCAGTCTCGCCTGGAAAGCCTCACGCGCAAACTGGCGCTCCATATACTCAAGCAGCGGCTTGGCTGGCCGCGGCAGTTCAATACCCCGAATCGGCAAACGCCAGAGTATTGGCAATAGGCAGCAATCCACCAGACTTTGTTCCTCACTGAGGAAAAACGGCTTGTCGGCAAACAGCGGCGACACGCCCGTCAGGCTTTCTCGCAATTCCTTACGCGCCACGACACGCGCGGCCTCCTTGGACTTGGGATCAAGTATCAGATCCACCAGACCACACCAGTCACGCTGAATACGGTGAATCAGCAGACGACTGTTGGCACGCGCCACCGGATAAACCGGCATCAATGGCGGGTGCGGGTAACGCTCATCCAGATATTCCATCACCACGGTCGACTCCCACAACGCCAGGTCACGATCGACCAGCGTGGGCAGGCTTCCGTAAGGGTTCACCTCAATCAGTTTAGGCGGCTGGCGACCAGCTTCCACATAAATGATCTCGGCGCTGACACCCTTCTCTGCAAGTACGATACGCACCCGGTGGGAATAGTGGTCGGCGGGGTCGGAGTAACAGGCCAACCGATTGGTCACGCCCATGGCGATCCTCCTCGCTTGTTGAAATTATCGGAACCGGAAAAACGCGCGCGCCCAGAGGGCGCCTCCGGCAAAGCCTGGCTGACCAGACGTTGCGCTATCGGAGACGCCCTTGGGCGCGCGCGATTAACAGCAATGCTTTGAAGCGTATCAGTGCACGTCTTTCCAATATTCACGCTTGAGCAGATAGGCGAACACAAAGAAGAACGCCAGGTACAGCAAAACGTAAGTACCGATGCGCTGATGTTGCAGCTTAACCGGGTTAGCCGAGTAAGCCAGGAAGGTTACCAGATTCTTGACCTTCTCATCGAACTGCTCTTCGTTCAGAGCACCGGACTTCGGCACGATGGTCAACTGATCGCACGCTTCATGGGTCAAAGGCGTACCGGTCAGCGGATCATATTGCTTCTTGCCGTCCTCGACGATCTGCACCTGTTTGCAACCCACGACCTGACGACCCTGCAGGCCGACCAGCACGTTAGGCATGCCGACGTTCGGGAAGACCTTGTTGTTCACGCCCCAAGGACGTGCAGGATCTTCGTAGAACGACTTCAGGTAACCGTAGAGCCAGTCAGTGCCACGCACGCGAGCCACCAGAGTCAGATCCGGTGGCGCAGCACCGAACCAGATCTTGGCGTCCGCCGGCTGCATGCCGATGTTCATGTGATCGCCGATCTTGGCACCCGTGAACACCAGCTTCTCCAGCATCAGTTCGTGAGGCACGCCGAGGTCATCGGCAACCCGCTCGTAACGCTGGAACTTGGCACTGTGGCACCCCATGCAATAGTTGGCAAAGGTACGTGCGCCATCCTGCAAGGCAGCCTTGTCGGAAACGTCGATGTCGACTTTTTCCAGTTCCGGACCGCCAGATTCAGCGGCGAAAGACAGGACAGGCAAAGCAGCAAAAAGCAGAGCAAAAAATAACTTTTTCATCAGCCAGTCACCCTTTCCGGAACCGGTTTGGTCTTCTCGAGCCTGGTGTAGAACGGCATCAGAATGAAGTAGGCGAAGTACAAGAAGGTGCAGACCTGCGACAGCAAGGTTCGCCCCGGTGTCGGAGACAGAACGCCCAGAATGCCCAGAATCACGAACGAAATGCA
Organism: Pseudomonas sp. NPDC087639; assembly: GCF_044743385.1. Lineage (NCBI taxonomy): Bacteria > Pseudomonadati > Pseudomonadota > Gammaproteobacteria > Pseudomonadales > Pseudomonadaceae > Pseudomonas > Pseudomonas sp. NPDC087639. The sequence continues at coordinate 8,850 of NZ_JBIUWI010000106.1, forward strand.
GAACACCAACAGCCAGATTTTGCTCATCCAGCCTTTATAGCGCATCGACTTGACGGGACTGCGATCGAGCCATGGCAGGACAAATAGCACGGCGATGGCCGCGCCCATGGCGATAACACCCATGAGCTTGTCCGGAATTGCCCGCAGGATCGCGTAGAACGGTGTGAAGTACCAGACCGGCGCAATGTGCTCTGGCGTCTTGAACGGGTTAGCCGGTTCGAAGTTTGGCTTTTCGAGGAAGTAGCCGCCCATTTCCGGGAAGAAGAACACGATAAAGCAGAAGATGAACAGGAACACCACTACGCCGACAATATCCTTCACGGTGTAGTAAGGGTGGAAGGCAATGCCGTCCAGCGGGATGCCGTTTTCGTCTTTGTGCTTCTTGATGTCGACGCCGTCAGGGTTGTTCGAACCCACTTCGTGCAGCGCCAGAATGTGCAACACCACCAGACCGAGAATCACGATTGGCAGGGCCACCACGTGCAAGGCGAAGAAGCGGTTCAGGGTGATCCCGGAGATCAGATAGTCACCACGGATCCACTGGGTCAGGTCGTTACCGATGACCGGAATCGCACCGAATAGCGAGATGATCACCTGCGCACCCCAGTAGGACATCTGCCCCCAAGGCAGCAGATAACCCATGAAGGCCTCCGCCATCAGCGCCAGGTAGATCAGCATGCCGAACACCCAGACCAGTTCACGCGGTTTCTGATACGAACCGTAGAGCAGGCCACGGAACATGTGCAGATAGACCACGATGAAAAACGCCGAGGCACCAGTGGAGTGAAGCAGGCGCAGGATCGAGCCGTACTCGACGTCACGCATGATGTATTCGACGGAAGCAAACGCTTCTTCTGCCGACGGCGTGTAACTCATCGTCAGCCAGACACCGGTGACGATCTGGTTGACCAGAACGAGCAGCGCCAGCGAGCCGAAGAAATAGAAGAAGTTGAAGTTTTTTGGAGCGTAATACTTGCTGAGATGGTCTTCCCACATTTTGGTGGCAGGGAAGCGCGCATCAACCCAATCCATGAACTTGCTCATCACGCTTTCTCCGTATCGACGCCAATGACAATGAGGTCATCGGTCTCATAGGAATGCGGGGGTACGGGCAGGTGCATAGGCGCCGGTTGCGACTTGTAGACGCGGCCAGCCAGATCGGAG
>NZ_JBIUWI010000107.1:0-9896 GCF_044743385.1 Pseudomonas sp. NPDC087639
CATGGGATGCTCTCCTTGCGGATAAATTTAGGGTGCCCGGGAGGCGAAATCGCCCGGTGGGTGCCTGACTGTTATCAAGGAGCGTGCCAGGTTTTTCTATGTCCCCGGCATACGGGGAGTAAGTGGATGTTGGAGGCCAAACGTAGGATGTTTTGCTGTGGTTTGGGGGCAAAAGTGCGCAAGAAGTTGCGCAGTACTGCGCAACTTCTTGCGCACTTGGCTGCAGGCCATGAAGGGCGTGAGCTGTAGCGATTTTAAGGGCGAAATATTACGAGCATGTGCGCAACTTCTTGCGCATCATGGCGCATTGCCTTGACTGGGCAAAAGCCACCGGTTTGGCAAATGACCGATCCAGCGCCCCTTTCTGCCAATCCGTCACTGGTCAGCCGCACCCCGGCTGCGGGAAAGTCCCCAGCCAGAGCCTGCGTTACCGAGCTCAGACAGGCCAAAGGGTTAAAAAGCGTCTTATAAATGAAACAGCGCCCTCGGCTATACTCCCCGCATTTCGAATCAGGCACGAGGAATCACTGTGAAGAACTGGACGTTGCGCCAACGCATTTTGGCGAGCTTTGCGGTGATTATCGCCATCATGCTGCTGATGGTGGTCGTCTCGTATTCACGGCTGTTGAAGATCGAAGCCAGCGAAAACAGCGTGCGTGACGACGCGATTCCCGGCGTTTATTACAGCTCGATGATCCGTGGTGCATGGGTCGACAGTTACTTGCAGACCCAGGAACTGCTCGGTCTGAAGGAAGGGCAGGGCATCAGCAGCGAAGATGCGGCGGACTACAAATCATTCGAAAACCGCCTGCAGGAGCAGATGGCCAACTACCGCAAGACCATGGCCACCGATGAGGACCGTACTGAATTCGCGGCCTTCGAGAAGTACCACGATGTCTACATGCAGATTCAGGATCAGGTGCTGAGCCTGCACGGGCGCAATCTGGAAGCCGATGCGGTCAAGTTGTTCAACGAGAAACTGACTCCGGCCTGGTACAGCGGTCGGATGAAACTCAACGACATCATCGGTGAGAACAAGAAAGTCGCCGATCAGGCCATGGCCAACATCGATGATGCGGTGGCTGCGGCGAAGGTCAGTATGTTCATCTCGTTGCTGGTGGCCGTTCTGGCGGCTGGTGCCTGCGGTCTGCTGTTGATGCGCGCGATCATGGCGCCGATGAACCGCATCGTGGAAATCCTCGAAATCATGCGCACCGGCGACTTGAGCAACCGTTTGAACCTCGACCGCAAGGACGAGTTCGGCGCCGTGGAAACCGGCTTCAACGACATGATGACCGAGCTGACCGCGCTGGTGTCCCAGGCACAGCGCTCGTCGGTGCAAGTGACAACCTCGGTGACCGAGATCGCCGCGACTTCCAAGCAACAGCAAGCCACCGCGACTGAAACCGCCGCCACCACCACCGAGATTGGCGCGACATCCCGAGAGATTGCCGCCACTTCGCGGGATCTGGTGCGCACCATGACCGAAGTCTCCACCGCCGCCGATCAGGCTTCGGTGCTCGCCGGTTCCGGCCAGCAAGGTCTGGCGCGCATGGAAGACACCATGCACTCGGTGATGGGCGCCGCCGATCTGGTCAACGCCAAACTGGCGATCCTCAACGAGAAGGCCGGCAACATCAATCAGGTCGTGGTGACCATTGTTAAAGTGGCCGACCAGACCAACCTGCTTTCGCTCAACGCGGCGATCGAGGCCGAGAAGGCCGGTGAATACGGTCGCGGTTTTGCCGTGGTCGCCACCGAAGTGCGGCGTCTGGCGGATCAGACAGCCGTCGCCACTTATGACATCGAACAAATGGTTCGCGAGATCCAGTCGGCCGTGTCTGCGGGCGTGATGGGCATGGACAAGTTCTCCGAAGAAGTGCGTCGCGGCATGTCCGAAGTGCAGCAGGTCGGCGAGCAGCTGTCGCAGATTATCCATCAAGTGCAGGCGCTGGCGCCGCGGGTGTTGATGGTCAACGAAGGCATGCAGGCCCAGGCCACCGGCGCCGAGCAGATCAACCACGCGCTGGTGCAGTTGGGCGACGCCAGCAGCCAGACTGTCGAGTCGTTGCGTCAGGCCAGTTTCGCCATTGACGAACTGAGCCAGGTGGCCGTCGGGCTGCGCAGCGGCGTTTCGCGATTTAAAGTCTGATGAGCGAAATCATCGCCAAACGCAGCGTCGCGCAGGTGGCGAAGAAGGCGTTGTTCCTGCTGTTTCGCATCGGCAGCGAGCGCTATGCCTTGCGCGCCACCGAAGTGGCCGAGGTGCTGCCGCGTCTGCCGTTGAAACCGATTGCCCGTGCGCCGCATTGGGTTGCCGGAGTGTTTGCCTATCGTGGCGCGGTGGTGCCGGTGATTGATCTCAGCGCGCTGACGTTTGGCCAACCTGCCGAGGCACGCACCAGCACGCGTCTGGTGCTGGTTCACTATCGCCCGGACGAAGCACAACCGGCGCAATGGCTCGGGCTGATTCTTGAGCAGGCCACCGACACTTTGCGCTGCGATCCAGAAGATTTTCAGCCCTATGGCCTCGACAACCGAGAAGCACCGTACCTCGGCCCGGTGCGTGAAGATGCGCAAGGGCTGGTGCAATGGGTGCTTGTCAGTGACTTGCTCGATGATTCCGTGCGCGGGTTGCTGTTCCCGAATCCGCCACGGGATTCGGCGCAGCTTGAGGCGCAGTCATGAGCGGCGATCAGCGCTTTTTCGACTTCCTCAAGGAGCGTATCGGCCTCGATGTCACGTCGGTGGGGCCGGCGATCATCGAACGGGCGGTGCGTCAGCGCACCACACTCTCGCAGGCCGCCAATGCCGCCGAATACTGGCAACTGCTGCAAGGCTCGCGAGATGAGCAACAGGCACTGATCGAAGCGGTGATCGTTCCCGAAACCTGGTTTTTCCGTTACCCGGAATCTTTCGCCACGCTGGGTAAACTGGCTCGCAAGCGCTTGAGCGAGCTGAACAACATGCGCGCCTTGCGCATCCTCAGCCTGCCGTGTTCCACCGGCGAAGAGCCCTATTCAATTGCCATGGCGTTGCTTGATGCAGGACTCAAACCGCATCAGTTCAAAGTCGACGGCATGGACGTCAGCCCGATCTCGGTGGAAAAGGCACGACGCGCGCTGTACGGAAAAAACTCGTTTCGCGGCCAGGATCTGGACTTCCGCGAGCGGCATTTCACGCCTGAGCAGGACGGCCATCGGGTCAACGAAAACGTTCGCGAGCAAGTGCGTTTACAGGTTGGCAACGTGCTTGATCCCGCGTTGTTGGCCAACGAGCCAGCCTTTGATTTTGTGTTTTGCCGCAACCTGCTGATCTATTTCGATCAGCCGACCCAGAAGCAAGTCTTCGAAGTGCTCAAGCGCCTGACCCATGTTGACGGCGTGCTGTTTATCGGCCCGGCCGAGGGCAGTCTGCTCGGGCGGCTGGGCATGCGTTCGATCGGCATCCCGCAGTCGTTTGCGTTCAGTCGCCACAGCGAGCCTGTGCCTGAGCCGCTGCCAATCCCCAAACCCGTTCCGTTGCCCGTCAGCCAACCGCTGCGCAGTGCGCCGCCACCGCCGGTGCGTAATCGGCCGTTTGCCCCGGTGACACCGCTGCCTACCACCAGTAAAAGCGAAAATCCCGACGCGGCAACGTTGTTGGCCAACATTGCTGCGCTGGCCAACGAAGGCAAAAGTGCCGAGGCCCGCGCCGCGTGCGAACAGTATTTGGGCAGCCACGAGCCGGTGGCGCAGGTGTTTTACTGGCTTGGCCTGCTCAGCGATGTCGCCGGCCTGACGCTGGAAGCCCAGGGTTTCTACCGCAAGGCGTTGTACCTCGAACCGCAACATCCCGAAGCGTTGATGCACCTGGCCGCCTTGCTGCAAGCCCAAGGTGACAGCGCCGGTGCCCGACGATTGCAGGAGCGTGCCGCGCGCAGCGGGCGCACCGCCGACAGTGAGCGTAAACGATGATCCCGTCCGACACCTTGAACGTCACCCACGAAGACGCCCGGGCCATCGATGATTGCTGGAACCGCATCGGCATTCACGGCGACAAGTCGTGCCCATTGCTGGAAGAACACATCCATTGCCGCAACTGCTCGGTGTATTCCGCCGCCGCCACACGCCTGCTTGATCGTTATGCCTTGCAACAGGACGAGCGCGACCCGGTGGCGATCGCCGTCGAAACCGAGCTGAAAACCCGTTCACTGCTGATGTTCCGCCTCGGCGAAGAATGGCTTGGACTGGCGACACGCAGTCTGGTTGAAGTCGCGCCGATGCAGGCGATTCACTCGTTGCCGCACCAGCGCTCGCGGGCCTTGCTTGGTGTGGCGAATGTGCGCGGCGCGCTGGTGGCGTGCCTGTCGCTGGTTGAACTGCTTGATCTGGATGGCAACGTGGCCCCGGCCAACGGCGGGCGGATCATGCCACGCATGCTGATCATCGCCGCCAATGGCGGGCCGGTGGTGGTGCCGGTCGATGAAGTCGACGGCATCCATGCGATTGACGAGCGAATTCTCGATGCCGCCTCGCAATCCGGTGCACAAGCCAGCGCCAAATACACCCGTGGCGTCCTGCAATATCGGGGTCGCAGCCTGCGTTGGCTGGATGAAGAGCAGTTGCTGTCCGCCGTGACCCGGAGCCTCACATGACCCCCGAGCAAATGCGCGACGCTTCGTTGCTGGAGCTGTTCAGCCTCGAGGCCGAAGCCCAGACCCAGGTGCTCAGCACAGGGCTGTTGGCGCTCGAGCGCAACCCGACCCAGGCCGATCACCTCGAATCATGCATGCGCGCGGCGCACTCGCTCAAAGGCGCGGCGCGGATCGTTGGTATCGACAGCGGCGTCAGCGTCGCCCATGTGATGGAAGATTGTCTGGTCAGTGCGCAGGAGGGGCGGTTGTTGCTGCGCCCGGAACACATCGACGCGTTGTTGCAGGGCACCGACCTGCTGATGCGTATTGCCACGCCCGCGAACGCGCCGCAACCGGCAGACATTGAGGCTTATGTCGCGTTGATGGGGCAACTGCTCGATCCGTCGGCACCGCCAGCGCCGGTCGCCGCGCCAGTCATGGCCGAGTTGCAACTCGAAGCACCGTCAGTGCCGGCGCCTTCTTTAGAGGTTGCGGTCGAGTCAACCGAGCCGGCGCCACGCAATAACAAACGCACCACCGAAGGCGGCGAGCGTGTGCTGCGGGTGACCGCCGAACGCCTGAACAGCCTGCTCGATCTGTCGAGCAAATCGCTGGTGGAAACCCAGCGCCTCAAGCCGCATCTGGCGACCATGCAGCGCCTCAAACGCATGCAGAACAACGGTCTGCGCGCACTGGAAAACCTCAACGTCCACCTCAAGGAACATGCGTTGAGCCTTGAGGCGCAGGAAGCGCTGGAGGATGCGCGGCGCTTGCTCGCCGAATCCCAGCAACTGCTGATGGAAAAGAACGCCGAACTCGACGAATTCGCCTGGCAGGCCAGCCAGCGCGCGCAAGTGCTCTACGACACTGCGCTGGCCTGTCGCATGCGGCCCTTTGCTGATGTGCTCAGCGGACAGGTGCGCATGGTCCGTGATCTGGGCCGCAGCCTCGGTAAGCAGGTTCGGCTGGAGATTGAAGGCGAGAAGACCCAAGTCGATCGCGACGTGCTGGAAAAACTCGAAGCGCCGCTCACCCATTTGCTGCGCAATGCGGTTGATCACGGTATCGAAACCCCGGAGCAGCGTGTGCTCAATGGCAAGCCCGAGGAAGGCTTGATCCGCCTGCGCGCTTCGCACCAGGCGGGGTTGCTGGTACTGGAGTTGAGCGATGACGGCAATGGCGTCGATCTGGAAAAGCTCCGTCGCAGCATCGTCGAGCGTCAGTTATCCCCCGCCGAAACAGCGGCGCAGTTGAGCGAAGAGGAACTGCTGACTTTTCTTTTCCTGCCCGGGTTCAGCCTGCGCGACAAGGTCACCGAAGTGTCCGGCCGTGGCGTCGGCCTCGATGCAGTGCAGCACATGGTGCGCCAATTGCGTGGTGCGGTGGTGCTGGAGCAGACGGCGGGCGAGGGCAGTCGGTTTCATCTGGAAGTGCCGCTGACGCTGTCGGTGGTGCGCAGTCTGGTAGTAGAAGTCGGTGAAGAGGCTTACGCCTTTCCGCTGGCGCATATCGAGCGCATGTGTGATCTGGCCCCCGAAGACATCGTGCAGGTCGAAGGTCGCCAGCATTTCTGGCACGAAGGCCGGCACGTCGGGCTGGTCGCGGCCAGTCAATTACTCAACCGTCCGGCCAGCCAGAGCAGCGGGGAAACCCTGAAAGTCGTGGTGATTCGCGAGCGTGATGCGATTTACGGTGTGGCGGTCGAACGCTTCATTGGCGAACGCACGCTGGTGGTGTTGCCGCTGGACGAGCGTCTGGGCAAAGTGCAGGACATCTCCGCCGGCGCCCTGCTCGATGACGGCTCGGTGGTGCTGATCGTCGACGTCGAGGACATGCTGCGGTCGGTGGACAAACTGCTCAATACCGGGCGCCTGGAACGCATCGCCCGCCATGGCAATCAAGCGGCAGAAGTGGCGCGCAAACGGGTTCTGGTGGTCGATGACTCGCTGACCGTACGCGAACTGCAACGCAAACTGCTGCTCAATCGCGGCTACGACGTGGCCGTCGCGGTAGATGGCATGGACGGCTGGAACGCGCTGCGTTCGGAGGATTTCGATTTGCTGATCACCGACATCGACATGCCGCGCATGGATGGCATCGAACTGGTCACGCTGTTGCGTCGCGACAACCGTCTGCAATCGCTGCCGGTGATGGTCGTGTCGTACAAGGATCGCGAAGAAGACCGGCGCCGTGGACTTGACGCCGGCGCCGACTATTATTTAGCCAAAGCCAGTTTTCATGACGACGCCCTGCTCGATGCAGTGGTCGAGCTGATCGGAGGAGCGCGGGCATGAAGATTGCGATCGTCAACGACATGCCCATGGCGGTGGAGGCCCTGCGCCGCGCGCTGGCCTTCGAGCCGGCGCATCAGGTGGTCTGGGTCGCTTACAACGGCGCCGAGGCGGTGCGTCTGTGCGCCGAAAATACTCCGGACCTGATTCTGATGGACCTGATCATGCCGGTGATGGACGGCGTCGAGGCTACGCGTCGCATCATGGCGGAAAGTCCATGCGCGATCGTGATCGTCACGGTCGATCGTCAGCAGAACGTGCACCGGGTCTTCGAAGCCATGGGCCACGGCGCGCTGGATGTGGTCGACACACCCGCACTCGGCGCCGGCAATGCTCAGGAAGCGGCAGCGCCACTGCTGCGCAAGATCCTCAACATCGGCTGGCTGATCGGCGAGAAGCCCACGCGATCGCGTCCGGCCCCGGCCCCCCAGCGCAGTTCGGCATCGTGCCAGCGGCTGGTGGCGATCGGTTCGTCCGCGGGCGGGCCGGCGGCGCTGGAAGTGCTGCTCAAAGGTTTGCCACGCAGTTTTTCTGCGGCCATCGTGCTGGTGCAACACGTTGACCAAGTGTTTGCCGCCGGCATGGCCGAATGGCTGGCCAGCGCCAGCGGGCTGGACGTGCGCCTGGCCCGCGAAGGCGAGCCGCCGCAGGCCGGGGCGGTGCTCCTGGCCGGCACCAATCACCATATTCGATTATTGAAAAACGGCACGCTGGCCTACACCGCCGAACCGGTCAACGAGATCTACCGACCGTCGATCGACGTGTTTTTCGAGAGTGTCGCCAGCTACTGGAACGGCGATGCGGTCGGGGTTTTATTGACCGGGATGGGACGCGACGGAGCGCAAGGGCTTAAGCTCATGCGCCAACAGGGTTACTTGACCATCGCGCAGGACCAGCAAAGCAGTGCCGTGTACGGCATGCCCAAGGCAGCAGCGGCGATCGATGCCGCCGTAGAAATCCGTCCACTGGAAAAGATAGCGCCACGATTGCTGGAGATTTTCCCCAAATGAACCGATTTATCCGCAATCCTGGCCCCCGCAGTACTCAGGTGACCGCCCATGAATGACTTACAGATCGACGACATTAAAACCGACGAAAACGCCGCCATGGTGTTGTTGGTGGACGATCAGGCGATGATCGGCGAAGCCGTGCGCCGTGGGCTGTCGAACGAAGAGAACATCGACTTCCATTTCTGCTCCGACCCGCATCAGGCCATCGCGCAAGCGGTGCGGATCAAGCCGACAGTGATCCTTCAGGATCTGGTGATGCCCGGCCTCGATGGCCTCAGTCTGGTGCGTGAGTACCGCAATCACCCGGCGACCAAGGACATCCCGATCATCGTCCTGTCGACCAAGGAGGACCCGCTGATCAAAAGCGCGGCGTTCTCCGCTGGCGCCAACGACTATCTGGTGAAACTGCCGGACACCATCGAACTGGTCGCGCGCATCCGCTATCACTCGCGCTCCTACATGACCTTGCTGCAGCGTGACGCCGCATATCGCGCGTTGCGGGTCAGTCAGCAGCAGTTGCTCGACACCAACCTGGTGCTGCAACGGCTGATGAACTCCGACGGCCTGACCGGGCTGTCCAATCGCCGCCATTTTGACGAATACCTCGAACTGGAATGGCGCCGTTCGCTGCGTGATCAGAGCCAGCTGTCGTTGCTGATGATCGACGTCGATTATTTCAAGTCGTACAACGACACCTTCGGCCACGTCGAAGGCGACGAGGCGCTGCGCAAGGTCGCCACGGCGATCCGCGACGCCAGTGCGCGGCCGTCGGACTTGCCGGCGCGTTACGGCGGTGAGGAATTTGCCCTGGTGCTGCCGAACACCTCGCCGGGTGGTGCGCGGCTGGTGGCGGAGAAACTGCGCCAGACCGTGGCGGCGCTGAAGATTCCGCACAATACGCCGGGTGAAGGCGCGAGCCTGACGATCAGCATCGGCTTGGCGACGATGGTGCCCGAGTCGGGTAGCGATTGCCGGTTGCTGATTTCGGCGGCGGATCGCGGGTTGTATCTGGCGAAGAACAACGGGCGTAATCAGGTGGGGATCGAATAACTCCCGGGCACCGCACATCCCTGTGGGAGCGAGCCAATGTCAATCGATTCGGCGTAACAGCCGCCAGACGGGCTGCCGTGACAGCGTGATTACGTTATACTCGCCGGCTTTCAAAAGTTCGCCAACGAGTGCTGCCCGTCATGGAAATCAACCCGATCCTGAACACCATCAAGGACCTGTCCGAGCGCTCCGAAACTATTCTGGGGTATCTTTGACTACGATCAAAAGCATGAGCGTCTGACCGAGGTCAATCGCGAGCTTGAAGATCCGAGTGTCTGGAACAAACCTGAATACGCCCAGGAACTGGGCCGCGAGCGCGCTGCGCTGGCGCAGATCGTCGATACCCTCGACGAACTGAACGGCGGTCTGGCCGATTGCCGTGACCTGCTGGACATGGCCGTCGAAGAAAACGACGAAGGCGCAGTGGGCGATGTTGTCGCCGAGCTGGCCCGTCTCGAGGAAAACCTCGCCAAGCTTGAATTCCGTCGCATGTTCAGCCACGAGATGGACCCGAACAACGCGTACCTGGACATCCAGGCCGGTTCCGGTGGCACCGAAGCCCAGGACTGGGCCAACATCCTGCTGCGCATGTACCTGCGCTGGGCTGACAAGCGCGGTTTCGACGCGACCATCATGGAACTGTCCGCCGGTGAAGTCGCCGGGATCAAGGGCGCAACCGTGCACATCAAGGGCGAATACGCCTTTGGCTGGCTGCGGACCGAGATCGGCGTGCACCGTCTGGTGCGCAAGAGCCCGTTCGACTCCGGCAACCGTCGCCACACCTCGTTCTCCGCCGTTTTCGTCTCCCCAGAGATCGACGACAAGGTGGAAATCGAAATCAACCCGGCAGACCTGCGGATTGACACCTATCGTTCCTCCGGTGCCGGTGGTCAGCACGTAAACACCACCGACTCGGCCGTCCGTATTACT
>NZ_JBIUWI010000108.1:0-9687 GCF_044743385.1 Pseudomonas sp. NPDC087639
CCAACGAAACCGGCGCTGACGCCATTTCCCATGGCGCCACCGGCAAGGGCAACGACCAGGTACGTTTCGAGCTGGGCGCCTACGCGCTCAAGCCAGGCGTGAAAGTGATTGCGCCATGGCGTGAGTGGGACCTGCTGTCCCGCGAGAAGCTGATGGACTACGCCGAGAAGCACGCGATCCCGATCGAGCGCCACGGCAAGAAGAAATCCCCGTACTCGATGGACGCCAACCTGCTGCACATCTCCTATGAAGGCGGCGTGCTGGAAGATACCTGGACCGAGCACGAAGAAGACATGTGGCGCTGGACCGTCTCCCCGGAGAACGCGCCTGACAAGCCGCAATACCTGGAACTGACCTACCGCAACGGCGACATCGTTGCACTGGACGGTGTCGAAATGACCCCGGCCACCGTGCTGGCGACGTTGAACAAGATTGGTGGCGAGCACGGCATTGGCCGTCTGGACATCGTCGAGAACCGTTATGTCGGCATGAAGTCCCGTGGCTGCTATGAAACCCCGGGCGGCACCATCATGCTGCGCGCTCACCGCGCCATCGAATCGATCACTCTGGACCGTGAAGTCGCTCACCTCAAAGACGAGCTGATGCCAAAGTACGCCAGCCTGATCTACACCGGCTACTGGTGGAGCCCTGAGCGTCTGATGCTGCAACAGATGATCGACGCTTCGCAGGTCAACGTGAATGGCGTGGTTCGTTTGAAGCTGTACAAGGGCAATGTGATCGTCACCGGCCGCAAGTCCGACGATTCGCTGTTCGACGCCAACATCGCGACCTTCGAAGAAGACGGCGGTGCCTATAACCAGGCCGACGCGGCGGGCTTCATCAAGCTCAACGCCCTGCGCATGCGTATTGCTGCCAACAAGGGCCGCAAGCTGTTCTGATTTTTACAGACTGACGCGCCAATGAAAGGGCGGCCTTGTCTTCGAGACAAGGCCGCCCTTTTTTATAAATTCTTTGTCTGGCTCTTATCGAGCGTTTTTCCGCTGCATCTGCTTCTCGGCAATGCTTCTTTCTTCAGGCCCGCGCCAACAGCGTTACCCCTTGTGAGCACAGGTTGTAAACCACGCAGAGTGTGGTGCCTGAGCCTTTCTTCGCGTGCTTGATGTGCAGCAACACATTTTCCGTCAGTGAAACGTCCGACACGTGATTGGAAAGAAACACGATCACACGGGTGGCTTTTTTGTCGGTGCGTTGGATTTTTTCCACAATCGTGGCGAACTCTCTCGATGCATCAATATCCCGTGCATCGATGATGTGCAGGTTGCTTACGGAAGCGGACAACTGAATATTGTATTGAAGCGTCCGGTGTGACTTCGTAATGATGCCAGGAGGCGGATCGAGCGTATTATGGATTTTTCCCGTGTTGGCGCATTGGGCTGCAGCGGTTTCGCTGGGCACGACACTACTTGATATGCCGAACGTGCAATGTGCGATTGTGTCCTGCGTCGGCATGTTTCGTTTGTTGTCGCGATCATTATGGTCGTTGGCCTTTAGAAAACTCTTGTCTTTGCCAAAGTCAGAGGGTGAATAAAGTGAGCGGTGGTTGAAGTTCAGGGTAATAAAAAATAGAAGTAACAAATAAAACGGAAAACTGATCAGAAACCAGACGTATATTTCGCGATCTTCATTGTTGAGAAACGGCAGAGAGATAGCGGCTGATGTCTCGGAGATGGCTGCAAATATAGCGATAACTGTCATGGGGTTGGTGATTTTGTTTTTTATTTTAAACATGGGTGTTTTCTCGTTTTTGATTTTTCTCATTGTTAGTCGCTTTATATGTTCTTGATTATCGTGAATGGGTAGTTGGTGTTTCTATTTATAGCAAAACTGTTGTCTTAAGTATAAATAGCTTGTTTCAAGTCTTTATGGTTGGGTGGGGAGTATATTGGCGCTGTAAGAAATTGCGGCTATTTCCTGATGTTTCGGATGTGTAATCTCCGTATGGCGTGATGCGGATATTCATTCAATTGCCCATGTGATGAATGCAACGAATAGCTGCTCGGACAGGGAGTCTCCAGAGAAGTCGGTTGCACGCGGTTACAAGTTCAAAGCTGAAATATTGCATGGGATTGAAAGGTGGGTTTTGTCAGATGTTTAGAGGGAGACAGATTTTTTGTAGGAATTATCCTCAATGCCCGTAGGGTATGTCTCTCGATGCGAGTGCATCAGAGCCCCGGTATGCCATGGAGCAAGTGACTGGGATATTGTGCGTGCTCTAAAAATTCGAACAGCGAAACTGGACTTGCCCATGAATAAAGTGCTGATCGTGGATGACCACCCCGTCATTCGACTTGCGGTACGTATGCTGATGGAACGTCATGGCTACGAAGTCATTGCAGAAACAGATAACGGTGTGGATGCGTTACAACTTGCTCGCGAACAAATGCCGGATATTGTCATTCTGGATATTGGAATACCGAAACTTGATGGGTTGGAAGTTATTGCGCGCCTTACCTCGGTCGCCATGCCTATTAAAGTGCTTGTGTTGACTTCCCAGGCGCCTGGCCATTTTTCAATGCGTTGCATGCAGTCGGGCGCGGCGGGTTATGTATGTAAACAGCAGGATCTGACCGAATTGCTCAGCGCGATCAAGGCCGTGCTCTCCGGCTACAGTTATTTCCCCAATCAGGCGTTGCATACAGTGCGCACCAGTCTGGGTAATGCCAGTGAAGCCGACATGGTGGATCGCCTTTCCGGGCGCGAAATGATGGTGTTGCAACAGTTGGCCCGTGGCAAGACCAACAAGGAAATCGCCGATGGCATGTTTTTGAGTAATAAAACCGTGAGCACCTACAAGACCCGCTTGTTGCTCAAACTCAATGCGCGTTCACTGGTGGACTTGATCGAGTTGGCACAGCGTAATGGACTGGTCTGAATGTCTCGGTAGCTGACGGGGTCATGGGCCGATCTGATTCAGTTTGTCGCAGAAAGTGAAAAGCCTCCATTTCGGGAGGCTTTCAAGTGTCAGAGATCAAAGTCGTAATCGGCCAATCGCCTTTGTAGTCGGCGCTCTTCAAGCAGATTGTCGATAGTGCGGCGTTTGCTCAGATTGGTTTTGGCGACTTCGACTACCGGTTCCTCAGCGTCAGCGTCCGCGGTGTCAACGTCGTCTTCTACGTCCAGTTGCTCTTTGTCGCTACTCATAAGGTTAACTCCGGCTAAGACTGCCTTTGGCGCCCCTTATATCGGTAATGCAGCGACGGGTAAAAAAGATTTTTTCAATCGATCAGTTAATAAATCTAATAGCCGGTCAATCGTCCGATGTTTTGGCCTTGTACTCGCACAAGTCTTCGATCCTGCAACTGCCACAGCGTGGCTTGCGCGCCAGGCAAACGTAGCGTCCGTGAAGAATCAGCCAATGGTGGGAGTCGAGCAGGAATTCCTTCGGCACAAATTTCATCAGCTTGTTTTCCACTTCAACCACGTTTTTGCCCGGTGCAATGCCAGTGCGGTTGCTGACCCGGAAAATGTGCGTGTCGACCGCCATGGTCAGTTGACGGAACGCCGTATTCAGCACCACGTTTGCGGTCTTTCGGCCTACGCCGGGCAAGGCCTCCAGCTCTTCACGCGTTTGCGGCACTTCACTGTTGTGGCGTTCGACCAGCATGCGGCAGGTCTCGATGACGTTCTTGGCCTTGCTGTTGTAGAGGCCGATGGTCTTGATGTATTCGGAAAGGCCTTCGACACCCAGCGCATAGATCGCCGCCGGGGTGTTGGCGATCGGGAACAACTTCGCCGTCGCCTTGTTGACGCCGACATCAGTCGACTGCGCCGAGAGAATCACCGCAATCAGCAATTCGAAGGGCGAGGAGTAGGCCAATTCGGTTTTCGGCTCGGGATTGTCTTCATGCAGTCGGCGAAAAATCTCAAGACGTTTTGCGGCATTCATGGGCGATGCGTTTCCTTGGGAATTGAGTTCGAGCGAGTCCACGCCTGACGGGCCGCAAGCAGCAGCCCCAATACGATGAAGGCGCCGGGAACCAGAGTGACCATGTGCAGCCCCTCACTGAATAAAACAAGTCCTTGCCAGTGTTCTGATAGTCCGCGACCGAGGCTGCCATGACCGAGCAGTTCACGCATTACAGCGAGTACCAGCATCAATGTGCTGAACAAACCGCAGAGTTTGAGCCGCTCGATCCGCGTCTGGCGGAAAAATCCATGCTGTTCCAGCACCACGCACTGCAAGGCAATCAGGCCAGCATAAAGGCCAAAGTTCTGATGCCAGGGCAGATAAAAGCGTTGCGTAAAAATTTCCACACAACTGGTCAACGTAGCGGCGAGCAACAGGCTTGCCAGCAACGCACTTGAACCGTTAAGGCGCGAACGCAGGGGTGCCATGCAGACGCCATAGACCAGCACGACGGTGGCAAACATCATCAGCGTGCCCAGCGTACCGGCCAACGTTTGTGTGGTGCCAAGTAGCAGGACCAGCATCAGCGCGTTCGACAGATTCATGTTCCACTTCCCAGCAACGCCGCGCGATGCTCATCGAAGTAACGCAGCGCATCATGGATTGCGTTGATCGCCGCGCGGGACGTGATGGTCGCACCGGCCATTTGATCAAATTGTCCCTGATCCTTTTTCAACGCCCAACCTGAATCCGTCGGCTCGTTGCTCGATTTGCCAACGAATGCCTGGAGCCAGATGTTAGGCCAGTCGCCGATCACGCCACCAAGCGCCGGGGTTTCGGTTTGTTTGAGGGTTTTCACGCCCAACAATTTTCCGCTCGCATCAATGGCAATCAGCAGCTCGATGCTCCCGGCATAACCCTGCGATTGACTACGCAGCAGCACTGCGACCGTTTGCCCGGCATTGGTCGCGCGATAACCGCCGCTCAGCGTGCTGTGGCTCAAGGCAATGTCGGCCAATGCCAGCGGCTGCTGCAGCGGTTGATTGTCATAAATTTCTGAAGCGAGCACATCGAGCAGTTTGCGGCTGTCGAGCAGACGTTGCTCGGCAGCGATTTGCGGCGCATTGCTGCGTTGCACCATATACGTCGCACCGATGCCGACCCCGGCCAACAGCAGCAGTATGAGTACGCTGGTCGTGCGGTTCATGGGGTCACCTGGGCTTGTCGGTTTGCGGCAAAACGCTCCAGCGCCGGCACGCAGAGATTCATCAGCAACACCGCAAACGCGACACCGTCCGGGTAACCGCCCCAGGTGCGGATCAGGTAAGTCAGCAGCCCGACACCGACACCAAACAGCAGGCGAGCGAGTGCGCTTTTTGCCCCGGATACCGGTTCAGTGATGATGAAAAACGCGCCGAGCATGGTCGCCCCGCTCAGCAGATGAAACAGTGGCGAGCCGTGAGAATCGGAGCCAGAGCCATTCCAGAACAGCAAACTGACCATAAACAGACTGGCAAGCATGCCAACCGGTGCATGCCAGCCGAACACCCGCCGTTGCAGCAAAAACAGCCCGCCGGCGAGAAACGCCAGATTCACCCATTCCACGCCACGTCCGCCGAAGCGCCCGAAGGCTGGATTGGCGGCGAACAGTTCATCGATGGTCAGGCTTTTGTTGATGCGCAGGCTGTCCAGTGCTGTCGCCTGAACCCAGGCGTCAGGTGCCTGACTTGGATTGAACACCTGCTGCACGGTGTCGAGCAGCCCCATGCCTTGGGCCGGCCAGTGGGTCATCGGCTGCGGGAACATCACTATGGCCAGCGCAAAACCGAGCATGGCCGGGTTGAATGGGTTTTTGCCGACACCACCGTACAGGTGTTTTCCAAACAGCAAGCCCGAAGCAATCGCGATCACCGTCAGCCACCACGGGCAGTAAGGCGGCAGGGCAGCGGCGAGCAGTGTGGCGCTGACCAGTGCGCTGCCGTCGCTCAGTGTCGGCTGCAAAGGCTGTCGGCGCAGGCGTGTGACGCCTGTCTCGACGATCAATGCGCCGCTGACGGCCAACAACAAGTTGATCAACACCCCCCAACCGTACATCCAGAACAGCGCCAGCAGCCCCGGCAGCATGGCCAACAGCACCAGCTTCATCGCCTGTTGCAGGCGATCGTCCGGCGTCTCAAGGGGCGACATGGTCTTGCACCTGGCGCTCGGCGTCTTGCAGGCGGGCGCGCGCCTTGTCGAGGGTTTCGCCCGGCGTGTCGGCGCGGCGTTCGAGCTTATTGAGGTCGGCGCGGGCGTAGGCCAATTCGGTTTTCAGCTGTCGAAGCTGGCTGTCGATCGGATGTTTTTCCACGCGTACGAGGTCAGGCACGGGCTGATCACTGGCGGCTTCGGCAGCGTGCAGTGCCTGCTCGGCGTCACGCAGGGCCTGTTCCAGCGTGGCGATCTGCTGCGCGGGCGCCTCGGCGGTCTGGGCCTTTTTCAGCTCGGCGCGGCGCATGGCCAACTGGATCTTTGCCCGTTTCAGATCAGCGTCCTTCGCCGGGACTGGCGCGACCGGAGCGCCGGGTGCGTTGCTTTCAAGTTTCGCCAGAGCCTGTTCGGCCGCTTCGAATTGCTGCTGCAAGACGATCAATTGCGACTGCTGCTCAAAAGTCGGCGGATGGCCGAAGGCTTTCAGGGATTTATGCAATTGTGCGCGGCTCATCGCCACATCAATCTTGGCTTTTTTCAATGCGGCATCGGCGGTCGCGGTTTTCTGCGCGCGCACACGTTCAAGTGCAGCCTGCACCGGGTCAGTTGCAGTGACTTCAGGTTGCGCCGCTTTTTTCGCTCGAGCCTCTCGCTCGGCCTGCTTCTGTTGTTCTTCGCGCAGCAAGCGATCGTTGCGTCGCTCAAAGCGCTGGCGGGCGTGATCGCGTTTGGCGGCGCGGGCGCGCTGTTCTTCAAGGCTGAAGGCCAGGCCACCGACCACCGGCAGCGTGCCGAGCGGCAGTGGATGCATTTCGATGCAGTCCACCGGGCAAGGCGCCACGCACAAATCGCAACCGGTGCATTCGTCGATGATCACCGTGTGCATCAATTTGGCGGCGCCAACGATCGCGTCGATCGGGCAGGCCTGAATGCACTTGGTGCAGCCGATGCATTCGGCTTCGCGGATGTAGGCGACTTGGGGCGGTGCCGAGCCACGGCTGATATCCAGTTCCAGCACCGGCACTTTCAGCAACTCGGCCAGCGCCGCGACAGTTTCGTCACCGCCCGGCGGGCACTTGTTGATCGGCTCGCCCTCGGCGATGCCTTGTGCGTAGGGTTTGCATCCGGGATGGCCGCATTTGCCGCATTGGGTCTGGGGCAGCAGGGCATCGATGCGTTGAATCAGACTCATGTTTTGATCAGTCCACTGAATCCGAGAAAAATCACAGCCATCAGTCCGGCGCTGATCAGATCGATCGGCAAACCGCGAAAGGGCAGTGGAATATCGTTGTCGGCGCTGCGTTCGCGCAAATCACTGAACAGGCTCAGCACCAGCCAGAAGCCCAACCCGGCACCGAGACTCAGCGCCGTCGCCTGCAACAGGCCCTGATCGTTCTGCGCATTGATCAGCGCCAGGCCGAGCACGCCGGCATTGCCCAGTAACAGCGGCCACAAACTTTCGAACGGCCAGTCGGGCAGTCCGCGCGCCAGCAATTTCAGGATCGGCGCGATCAACAGCACGCTCAGCGGTAGAAACACGAACAGGCGCAGGGCTTCAAGTTGCAGCGGCACCAGCAGCCAGTGCCAGACCGCATAACTGAACACGCCGACCACCACCATCAGGCACAACGTTGCCAGTCCCAGCGCATGCACTTGTCGGCGACTGCTGGCCATCAGCGGATCGACGCCCAGCGGCCAGTGCAACACGAAGTTGTTGAGCAGCGCAGCACTGAAAAGCGTAAGCACAAGTTCGGTCATGGTTCTGCCGGCGAAACGGACGGGTGTCTCATAAGGTTAGGCATTATCCGGCTGCCGCGAAGGGTGGGCCAGATATGAAAAATCCCACAGGCATGCGGAGCACGTCTGTGGGATCGATCTAACGCATAGACTTACTTGATGCGCTGACCCGGCTTGGCGCCGCTGTCCGGGCTCAGCAGGTAGATTTCTTCACCGCCAGGACCTGCCGCCATCACCATGCCTTCAGAGATACCGAATTTCATTTTCCGCGGCTTGAGGTTGGCGATCATCATGGTCAGGCGACCGTCGAGCTTGGACGGGTCTGGGTAAGCACTCTTGATCCCCGAGAACACGTTGCGTTGCTCGTCACCGATGTCCAGGGTCAGGCGCAGCAGCTTGTCAGCACCTTCCACGTGTTCAGCCTTGACGATCAGTGCGACGCGCAGGTCGACAGCGGCAAAGGTGTCGAAGTCGATTTCCGCCGACAGCGGATCCTTGGCCAGTTCGCCATTGCCCGCAGGGGCGGCTGCACCGGTGTCGGTCTGGCTGGCGGTCAGGTCTTCTTTCGAGGCGTCGCTCATGGCTTGCACTTTTACCGGGTCGATGCGGGTCATCAGCGGCTTGAACTCGTTGAGCTGATGGTTGGCCAGCAGGGTGGTGTGGTCGTTCCAGGTCAGCGGCGCGACGTTGAGGAACGCCTCGGCATCGGCGGCCAGCAGCGGCAGCACCGGTTTGAGGAAGATCACCAGTTGGCGGAACAGGTTGATGCCGGTGGCGCAGATCGCCTGGACTTCATCCTGCTTGCCTTCCTGCTTGTTCAGCGACCATGGAGCCTTGTCGGCGATCCAGGCGTTGGCGCGATCGGCCAGGGCCATGGTTTCACGCATGGCACGGGCGAAGTCGCGGGCTTCATAGGCGTCGGCAATGCTTGGCGCGGCGGCGAGGAAGGCCTCGGTCAGCTCTGGCGCGGCATTGTTGTCGACCAGCAGGCCGGCGTTGCCTTTCTGAATGAAGCCGGCGCAACGGCTGGCGATGTTGACCACTTTGCCGACGAGGTCAGAGTTGACCTTCTGCACGAAGTCTTCGAGGTTCAGGTCAAGGTCATCGACGCCACGGCCCAGTTTGGCCGCGTAGTAGTAGCGCAGGTATTCCGGCGACAGGTGATCAAGGTAAGTACGGGCCTTGATGAAGGTGCCGCGGGACTTGGACATCTTCTGACCGTTGACGGTCAGGTAACCATGCACGTTGATGCCGGTTGGCTTGCGGTAGCCCGCACCTTCGAGCATCGCTGGCCAGAACAGCGCATGGAAGTTGACGATGTCCTTGCCGATGAAGTGGTACAGCTCGGCGGTGGAGTCCTTGCCCCAGAACGTGTCGAAGTCCAGCTCAGGCGTGCGGTCGCAAAGGTTCTTGAAGCTGGCCATGTAGCCGATCGGCGCATCCAGCCACACGTAGAAATATTTGCCCGGCTCGTCCGGGATCTCGAAGCCGAAGTACGGCGCATCGCGGGAGATGTCCCACTGTTGCAGGCCGGCGTCCAGCCACTCGGCGATCTTGTTGGCTACGGCGTCTTGCAGGGTGCCGCTGCGGGTCCATGCCTGCAGCATTTCCTGGAAGTCCGGGAGCTTGAAGAAGAAGTGCTGGGAATCCTTGAGCACCGGGGTGGCGCCGGAGATTGCCGACTTCGGATCCTTCAGGTCGGTTGGTGCGTAGGTCGCACCGCATTTTTCGCAGTTGTCGCCGTACTGGTCTTCGGTGCCGCATTTCGGGCAGGTGCCCTTGATGAAGCGGTCGGCCAGGAACATTTTCTTTTCCGGGTCGTCATACTGGGTGATCGAGCGGTGGGCGTTGTGCCCGGCGTCTCGGGGCGGGAGATAGATCTGGGTCGGGAG
>NZ_JBIUWI010000109.1:0-9535 GCF_044743385.1 Pseudomonas sp. NPDC087639
TGGGCCACCTCCAGACAGGAATCGACCACGCTACGGGTGGCATCGGGTTTCGCCAGACGGCGGGCCGCTTGGGCCATTTCTTCGAGTCGTTGCGGTTGCATCAAGACCTCTGTCAGGCGCGCGGCAAGGTCCGCGGCACCAGTCGTTCTTTGCGGCATCAGGAAGGCAGCGCCTTCACGGGCCAAATAATCGGCGTTGCGGGTCTGGTGATCGTCGATCGCGTGGGGCAAAGGCACCAGCATCGAGGGCAGACCGGCGGCAGCCAGCTCACTGATGGTCAACGCGCCTGCGCGGCACACCACCAGGTCAGCCCAGCCATAGGCCTGGGCCATGTCTTTGATGAACGGCTGCACCTGCGCGTCCACGCCGACGGCGCGGTAGCGCTCTGCAGTCACTTCATCGTGGTTTTTGCCGGCCTGATGAAACACCTCTGGACGCAAGTCGGCAGCGACTTGGGCCAGGGCTTCAGGCAGCAATTTGTTCAACGGTTCTGCGCCCAGGCTTCCGCCAAGGATCAGCAAACGCGCTTTGCGACCGGCCAGAGCAGGTCGCGATGTGTCGAGGAACAGCTCGCTGCGCACCGGGTTTCCGGTGGTACGGCGGCTGTCCGACAGAGTAAAGGTGTCGGGGAACGCTTCACACACCCGGGCGGCGAACGGCACCAGCAACCGATTGGCGGTGCCGGCGACAGCGTTCTGCTCGTGAACAATCACCGGCACGCCAGCCAGTTTCGCGGCGAGGCCACCGGGGCCAGTCACATAACCACCGAAGCCAACCACACACACCGGACGCAGCCGACGAATGATCGCACGCGCCTGCCACACCGATTTGAGCAGCATGAACGGCGCCTTGAGCAGCGACAGCTTGCCCTTGCCGCGCAACCCGCTGGCGTTGATGCGATGCAGTTCCAGCCCAGCGGCCGGGACCAGTTCGTTCTCGATCCCGCGTGGCGTGCCGAGCCAGTGCACGGTGTAGCCGCGCGCCTGAAACTCGCGGGCACAGGCCAGCGCCGGGAACACGTGGCCGCCGGTTCCGCCGGCCATGATCAATACGTTAGCGCCCATGATTCGGCTCCTCGGCGAAGTCGCTCTCATGGAATTCCATCTCTTCACTGCCCAGGTGGGTTCGACTCTCCCACTCGATCCTCAGCAACAAGCCGAGACAGGCACAGCAAATCACCAACGAACTGCCGCCGTAACTGAGGAACGGCAAGGTCAGACCTTTGGTTGGCAGCAGGCCGACGTTCACACCGATGTTGATCAGGAACTGACCGATCCACAGGAACGACAAGCCGTAAGCCACATATGCGGCAAAAAACTGTTTGGCTTTCTCGGCCCACAAGCCGATGTACATGCCGCGAATACACACGAACACGAACAGCGCCACGGTGCACAGCGAACCCACCGCGCCCAGTTCTTCGGCCAGCACCGAGAACACGAAGTCAGTGTGCGCTTCCGGCAGGTAGAACTGCTTCTGCACGCTGTTGCCCAGACCCACGCCCAGCCACTCACCGCGACCAAACGCGATCAACGCTTGCGACAACTGGTAACCGGCACCGAACTGGTCGGCCCACGGGTCGGCGAAGTTGGTCAGACGCGCCATCCGGTATGGCTGCATTTGAATCAGCAAGACCACGGCCCCGACCGCCAGCACCACCATCAGCGAGAAGCGGAACAAGCCGACCCCGCCAAGGAACAGCATCGCCGCCGCCGCGCCCATCATGACCACGGTGGCACCGAAGTCCGGCTCCATCAGCAACAGGCCGGCCATCGGCAGCAGCACGATGAATGGCTTGAAGAAGCCCATCCAGCTTTCGCGCACTTCTTTCTGGCGCCGCACCAGGTAACCAGCGAGGTAGATCACCACGAACACTTTGGCGATTTCGGATGGCTGAACGTTGAAGAAGCTGAAACCGATCCAGCGCATCGAACCGTTCACCTCTCGGCCAATGCCCGGGATGATCACCATCACCAGCAAGCCAAAGGCACCCAGCAGCATCAACCAGCCGAGGCGCTGCCAGGTGGCGATCGGAATCATCATGGTGACGATGCACGCGCCCAGCCCCAGCACCACATAAATAAGGTGACGGATCATGTAATACAGCGGACTGCCCGACTGCGCCGCCGCGACTTCGGTCGATGCCGAGGCGATCATGATCAGGCCCAGCCCCAACAACGCCAGGCAACCGGCAAGCATCGGGAAGTCGAGGTCGATCCCGCGCCCGGTGATGATCGGCGACGGATACGGCTTGATGATGTTGAGCAAGCTCATGCCAGTTCCTCCACGGCGCGGACGAACTGGTGACCACGGTCTTCGTAATTCTTGAACATGTCGAAACTGGCGCAGGCCGGCGACAACAGCACAACATCGCCCGCTTGCGCGGCGGCGCGACATTGCTCAACGGCTTCAACCAGCGAGGTGGCGCGAATCAGTGGCACGGCATCGCCGATGGCGTCACCGATCTTGTCCGAGTCGCGGCCCATCAGGATCACGGCGCGGCAGTTGGCCGCCACCGGATCACGCAGATCATTGAACTCGGCGCCCTTGCCGTCACCGCCGGCGATCAGAATGACCTTGCCGTCGATGTCCGCACCCAGGCCTTCGATGGCCGCCAGTGCGGCACCAACGTTGGTGGCTTTGGAGTCGTTGTAATAAGCGACGCCGTCCAGATCACGCACCCACTGGCAGCGATGTTCGAGGCCGGCGAACGTGCGCAGGGCCGAAAGCATGGCGTCGAACGGCAGACCGACCGCGTGGCCGAGCGCCAGCGCCGCCAAGGCGTTGGACTGGTTGTGGGCGCCACGAATTTTCAATTCGCGCACCGGCATCAGGTTCTGGAATTCGAAAGCCAGATACTTCTCGCCGTCTTCTTCACGAATACCGAATGCCTTGAAATCAGGTTTGCTCAGACCGAAGGTCCAGCACGGCTGGCCCTCACCCATCAGCGGACGGGTCAGCGCGTCCTGACGGTTGACCACGAACTGCTTCGCGCCACGGAAGATCCGGTGCTTGGCCAGGTGATAAGCCGGCAGCCCGCTGTAGCGATCCATGTGGTCTTCGCTGATGTTCAGCACGGTCGCCACTTCGGCGTTGAGCTGGTCGGTGGTTTCCAGCTGGAAGCTCGACAGTTCCATCACGTACAGCTCGACATCGTCACTGAGCAGATCCAGCGCCGGCGTACCGAGGTTGCCGCCCACCGCCACGCGCTTGCCGGCCGCAGCCGCCATCTCGCCAACCAGCGTGGTGACGGTGCTTTTCGCGTTGGAACCGCTGATGGCCACGATCGGCGCCTGCGCGTTACGCGCGAACAGCTCGATGTCACCGGACAGTTTCACGCCACGGGCCGCGGCGGCTTGCAGGGCCGGGGTCGCCAGCGCCAGACCGGGGCTCACGTAGAGCTCGTCGGCACGGCACAGGAATTCGACGTCCAGCTCGCCACAACGCACTTCCACGTGCGGATAGTCACGCTTGAGCGTGGCCAGTTCCGGTGGATTTTCCCGCGTGTCAGCCACAGCAAACGACGTGCCCCGGTTCGCCAGGAAGCGAACCAGGGACATGCCGCTCTTGCCGAGGCCGACAACGATGCGGAAGTGGTCAGAAGCGATCAGAGACACTCGTTCTACCTCAGCTTCAGGGTGGCAAGGCCAACCAACACGAGAATCACGGTGATGATCCAGAAACGGACAATCACACGCGGCTCGGGCCAGCCCTTGAGTTCAAAGTGGTGGTGGATCGGTGCCATGCGGAACACGCGGCGACCGGTCAACTTAAAGGACGCAACCTGGATGACGACCGACAAGGTTTCCATCACGAACACGCCGCCCATGATGAACAAGACGATTTCCTGACGGACGATCACCGCGATGGTGCCCAGTGCAGCACCCAGCGCCAGCGCGCCGACGTCGCCCATGAATACTTGGGCCGGATAGGTGTTGAACCAGAGGAACCCCAGACCGGCACCGATCAATGCGCCGCAGAACACGATCAGTTCGCCCGCACCCGGCACATAAGGAATCAACAGGTATTCGGCGAATTTCACGTTACCCGACAGGTAGCAAAAAATGCCCAGGCCACCGCCGACCATCACGGTTGGCATGATCGCCAAACCGTCGAGGCCGTCGGTCAGGTTGACCGCGTTGCTCGAACCGACGATCACAAAGTAGGTCAGCACGATGAAGCCCAGGCCCAGCGGAATGCTGTAGTCCTTGAGCATCGGCAGGATCAACGTGGTTTCTACCGGCGTGCTGGCGGTCATATAAAGGAAGATCGCCGCGCCGAGGCCAAACACCGACTGCCAGAAATACTTCCAGCGGCTCGGCAGGCCACGGGAGTTCTTCTCGATGACTTTGCGGTAATCGTCAACCCAACCGATGGCGCCGAACAGCAGGGTCACCAGCAGTACGGTCCAGACATAACGGTTGCTCAGGTCAGCCCAGAGCAAGGTGCTGACGCCGATGGAAGACAGAATCAGTGCGCCGCCCATGGTCGGAGTACCCGACTTGGACAGGTGCGATTGCGGGCCGTCGTTACGAACGGATTGACCGATCTGACGGTTCTGCAAAGTGCGGATCATCCACGGGCCATAGCACAGCGACAAAACCAGCGCGGTCAGCACACCGAGAATCCCGCGCAGGGTCAGGTACTGAAAGACCGCGAAGCCTTTGTAGAACTGTTGCAGATACTCCGCTAGCAGCATTAATGTTTCTCCAGACTGGACCCGCACAGAGCCGCAACGATGTTTTCCATCGCTGCACTGCGCGAACCCTTGATCAAAATGGTGGTGTTTGTGTCCTGCTCGGCGTCGAGGGCCTGGATCAGTTCGGCTTGCGTGCCGAAGTGATGCGCCTGTTCACCGAAAGCGTTTACGGCGTGAACCATGTTCGGCCCAACGGCATAAAGCGCGGAAACCTTGTCCCGGGCGTATTCGCCCACGTCGCGGTGCCCCTGCTCCGCCCAATCGCCCAACTCGCCGATATCTCCGAGCACCAGGACGGTGCGGCCGGAAAAGCCGGCGAGTATATCAACGGCCGCGCACATTGAGGTGGGGTTTGCGTTGTAAGTGTCATCGATCACGCGCATGCCGTTTTTCGCCAGTTGCGCGACGGTGCGGCCTTTGACCGGTTGCACCGCGCCAAGCCCGGTGGCGATGCCGAACAGCGACACGCCCAACGCATGTGCGGCAGCAGCAGCGGCCATCGAATTGGCGACGTTATGGGTGCCGAGCAGATTCAGTTGAACGCGCTCCGAACCTTCAGGCGTGTGCAGATTGAAGGCCGGGCAACCCCGGGCATCGGTGCTCAGGTCGCTGGCGTAGAAGTCAGCTTGCGAATTGCTCAGGGCGAAAGTCAGAACTTTGCGAGCACCCGCGCGGGTCTTCCAGATACCGAAGGCCTTGTCGTCGAGATTCAGCACGGCGATGCCATCAACCGCCAGACCTTCGATGATTTCACCTTTGGCTTCGACGATTTTTTCCGGGCCGCCGAACTCACCGACGTGAGCGGTGCCGGCATTGTTGAGGATCGCCACATGCGGCTTGGTCAGCCCGACGGTGTAGGCGATTTCACCCAGACGCGAAGCGCCCAGTTCGATCACGGCCGAGGTGTGTTCCGCGGCCAGTTCGATCAGGGTCAGCGGTACGCCGAGGTCGTTGTTCAGATTGCCACGAGTCGCCAGCACCGGGCCGCGCGTGCGCAGGATGCTTGCGAGCATTTCCTTGACCGTGGTCTTGCCACTGGAACCGGTCACGGCAGCCACTGGCTGAGTGAAGGCGGCGCGGTTCAAGGCACCCAATTGGCCCAAGGCCTGACGGGTATCCTTGACCAACAGCTGCGGCAACGTGCTGTCGGCGACTTCACGCTCGACCAGCGCTGCTACGGCGCCTTTGGCGGCGACATCGTTCAGATAATCGTGACCATCGAAACGCGGGCCGGTCAGGGCAATAAACAGCTGGCCAGGCTTGATCGCGCGGCTGTCGATGCTCACACCGTCGAAACTGGCATCGGCGCTGATCAGGCGTGCGTCGAGCGCGTTGGTCAATTCACTGAGTTTCAGGGCTTTAAGCATGGGCCACCTCCCAAGCGGTCAAGGCGTGATCGGCCTCGACCAGATCAGAGAAGGCATGGCGCTCGCCGTTGATTTCCTGATAGTCCTCGTGACCTTTGCCAGCCAGCACAATCACGTCATCGGCCGAAGCAGCGGCAATCAATTGCGCGATGGCCTGACCACGGCCTGCCACGAACGTGACTTTATCCACAGCGGTAAAACCGGCACGGATGTCATCGAAAATCACTGCCGGGTCTTCGGTGCGCGGATTGTCATCGGTGACCAGCACTTGATCGGCCAGACGCTCGACCACTTCGGCCATCAACGGACGCTTGCCACGATCACGATCACCGCCACAGCCGAACAGGCACAGCAACTGACCTTTGACGTGCGGACGCAATGCCGTGAGAACTTTTTCCAGCGCATCCGGGGTGTGGGCATAATCAACCACCACCAGCGGCTGAGTGCCGCCGCCAAGACGCTGCATGCGTCCGGCCGGGCCTTCGAGCTTCGGCAACACTTTGAGAATTTCGTCGAGTGCGTAATCCAGGCCGAGCAAAGCACCGACCGCAGCCAGTACGTTGCTCAGGTTGAAACGACCGAGCAAGGTGCTGCGCAGATGATGTTCGCCCTGCGGCGTCACCAGCGTGGCGCGTACGCCGTGGTCGTCGAACTGCGCTTCGCGACAGAACAGATAAGCGCTGCTGTCGAGCAGGCTATAGGTGATCAAGCGCGACTCACGTTTTTCAGCAGCCAGTTGCCGGCCAAAATCGTCGTCGAGGTTGACCACGCGGCACTTCAGATCATTCCAGGCGAACAGCCGGGCCTTGGCCTCGGCGTAAGCCTCCATGGTGCCGTGATAATCGAGGTGATCGCGGGACAGGTTGGTCATCACTGCCACGTCGAACGCCAGCGCAGTCACCCGGCCTTGATCCAGACCATGGGACGAGACTTCCATGGCCACGGCTTTCGCGCCGGCCTTTTTCAGGTCGCCCAAAGTCGCTTGCACGGCAATCGGGTTCGGCGTGGTGTGCAGACCGCTTTCCAATGCGCCATAGAAGCCGGAACCGAGGGTGCCGACAATGCCGCAATGCTGGCCGAGCAGATCCAATGCCTGCGCGACCAGTTGGGTCACGCTGGTTTTACCGTTGGTGCCGGTGACGCCGATCAAGTTCAGATGACGGCTTGGTTCGCCGTAAAAACGCCCGGCGATATCTGACAACTGCGCCGCGAGCCCCTTGACCGGAATCAACGGAACGTCAGTGATAGGCAGGACGGTGGCGCCCTCCACTTCGTAGGCCACAGCGGCAGCGCCGCGCGCCAGTGCATCGGCAATGTGCGCACGGCCATCGAATTTGCCGCCCGGCACCGCGAGGAACAAATCACCCGCGCGCACGTTACGGCTGTCCAGCGCCAATTCACGGATCAACAGATCGTGGCCGGCGTGGGGGAATATTTTGTTCAGACTTAATGACATCAGCCGCGCCCTCCATTGGCTTTCAGCGGAATAACCGGGGTGGCGTTGGCCTGTTGCGTGGTCGGCAGGTTGTCCGGAGTCACGTTCATCAGACGCAGGGTGCCGGACATCACACGGCTGAAAACCGGCGCCGATACCAGACCACCGAAGTAACCGGCCTTGGACGGTTCATCGATCACTACAACAATGGCGTAACGCGGATCGCTCATCGGGCCGAAACCGGCGAACAGCGAACGGTAAGAGTTTTCGGCGTAGCCCTTGGTGCCGACCGAGGTCTTGCGCGCAGTACCCGACTTGCCGGCCACGTGATACGCCGGCACCTGCGCACGGAATACGCCGCGTGGGGCCTCAATCACTTGGGTCAACATGCCCTGCATGGTTTTCGCGACAGCTTCAGGGAGCACCTGAGTGGTCTGCGGCGGCTTGTCGGTTTTGATCAGGGTGAGCGGCGCGAGGCGACCGTTGTTGGCCAACGCAGAGAAGGCGTGAACCAGCTGAATCGCGGTCACGGAAATACCGTAGCCGTAAGACAGCGTCGCGGTTTCAGCCTTGCGCCAATCGCGGTAGTTCGGCAGGTTGCCGACGCGCTCGCCCGGGAAGCCGAGGCCGGTGTCCTGGCCCAGACCGACTTTCTGCGCGAGACGGTAAATGGTTTCACCGCCAATATCGAACGCGACCTTACTCATGCCGACGTTACTGGAATTGATCAGGATGCCGGTCATGTCCAGCACCGGGCCTTCGCTCTTGGAAACGTCCTTGATCGTGTACTTGCCGATCTGCAGAGTGCCCGGATACACCTCGACGGTGTCGGTCGGTTTCCAGCGGCCGGACTCGATGGCAGCACTCATCGAGATGGCTTTCATGGTCGAACCCGGTTCGAACACGTCGATCATCGCGCGGTTACGCATCATTGCCGGCTGCAGGTTGCGGCGGTTGTTCGGGTTGTAGGTCGGCTGGTTGACCATGGCCAGAATTTCGCCGGTCTTCACGTCCATGATCACCAGGCTGCCGGCCTTGGCGCCGTTCTCGATGATCGCGTTACGCAGTTCGCGGTTGGCCAGATATTGCAGACGCAGGTCAATGGACAACGCCAAGGGCTTGCCGGCCTTGGCGTTTTTGGTGACCTGGACATCCTTGATCAGCCGTCCGCGCCGATCCTTGATGACCTGCCGCTTGCCGGGTACACCGGCGAGCCATTCGTCATAAGCCAGTTCGACACCTTCGCGACCGTGATCATCGATGTCGGTAAAGCCGACCATGTGCGCCGTGACTTCACCGGCCGGATAGAACCGGCGGAATTCTTCGATGCCGTAGACGCCCGGCACTTTAAGGTCGAGCACAGACTGGCCCTGCTCGGGGGTCAACCCGCGCACCAGATAAATGAATTCTTTGTTGGCTTGCGCTTCGAGGCGCTCGGTCAGGGCTTTCGGGTCCTGACCCAACGCGGCGGCCAGTGCCGGCCACTTCTCTTTGGCGGTCTGCATTTCCTTGGCGTTGGCCCACAGCGTGGTCACCGGGGTACTCACGGCCAACGGCTCGCCGTTACGGTCGGTGATCAGACCACGGTGAGCAGGAATCGGGATGTGACGAAGACTGCGCGCGTCGCCCTGGCCTTTGAGGAAGTCACGGTCAACCACTTGCAGGTCGATGATGCGCCAGCAGATCGCCGCAACCATCACGCCGAGCAGCGCCACCATCAGACGGAAGCGCCAAGGGAAGAGTGCGCCTTCGAGTTTCATCATGGCGCCACCATCTTCACGTCAGCCGCGCCCGGGATGTGCATCTTCAATTGTTCGGTGGCCAGCACTTCGATCCGGCTGTGCGCGGTCCAGGTGCTTTGCTCAAGAATCAGCCGGCCCCACTCGGCCTGCGCCTTGTCGCGCACGCTGAGTTCGTTGTAAAGGTTGTTGAGCAACTGGCGGTTCCAGACCATCGACAGCTCCGAGGGGACGATGTCGAACGGCGGGTCGTCGGCACGCAAACCCTTGCTGCCTTCAACCAGTGCACACGCCGCAA
>NZ_JBIUWI010000110.1:0-9241 GCF_044743385.1 Pseudomonas sp. NPDC087639
CCTTAAGCCACTCCCGGCGTATACCACCGTCCCATCAGACGCAGCTAAAACAGGCTGTCCCAAATCCCCGGCGATATCAATTCCTTTATTCAAACTACCGTTTGAAGAGAATTTTCCAATCAGAATGCCATTAGATGGCCATCCCCAGCCGGTCGGGGCTGGACCCGCTGGAGGCAGTGGAGCCTGGGTTTGCTTGTTGGCGACGGACGGTACTGCACCAGTAGAACCGCCCGCAGAACCGGTGGTTGTAGTGGTGGTCGTGCCATTTGCCTGACGCCGGATTACCGTAGTTTTGCTGGATGATGAAGGCGAAGAACTGGCGTTGCTTACCACCGCCGTGGACGTTGAACCGGCGCGGCCGTCGAAGCGAATTGTCTGACCCGGATGGATCGTATACGGCGTAGGAATATTGTTCCGGGCTGCGAGGGCTTTGTAGTCCCAGCCGTAGCGAAAAGCGATGGAAAACATCGTATCGCCCGGACGGACTACATATTGCCCGGTCGTCACTGTCGGACGCTGCGCGACTGCATTGTTGCGATCGACTACCCGGACATTGCTCGATTTGGTGCTGGAGCAACCCACCAGCAAGGTGCTCAAGACAAGGCCAGTCACCAGGCGCTGAAAGCTCGTGTTACCCATACGCTGCGCAATGACTGTGAGACTCACCCGCCGCTCCCTTTGTGGTGGCTGAAAAATTTTGAATGCCGGATTTCGGCATAAGTGTCGCAAGTATAACGGGCCGAATCGGCTTTACCTTTAATGAAGCGAAATCGCTTCGCGCACACGTTTGCAAGCTGACAATCTGCGCCGTTTAAACCATCGTCGCCGGAGTAAGACCGAGGCGAACGAAAGGAATTCAGCGCCTGTGCATAAATGCTCAGGCCAACGGCCCATTGAGCAAAGGCACGAAGCGAACAGCGCCCAAAACGTGTCGTGAGAAACCGTGCTCTTCACGCACGATCAGCATCAATTGCTGTACTTCCCCCGAGCCTACCGGGATCACCAGACGTCCACCCGGAGCCAACTGATCGAGCAACGCTTGCGGCACGTCGGTGGCCACGGCTGTAACGATAATGCCGTTGTAAGGCGCCAGGGCCGGCCAGCCTTCCCAACCGTCGCCCCAACGAAACACCACGTTGCGCAAGTTCAACTCGACCAGACGTTCCTTGGCGCGATCCTGCAGAACCTTGATGCGCTCAACCGAGAACACCCGCTCCACCAGTTGCGACAACACGGCCGTCTGATAACCGGAACCGGTGCCGATCTCCAGTACCTTGTCCAGCGGACCGGCCTCAAGCAGCAGCTCGCTCATGCGCGCCACCATATAAGGCTGGGAAATGGTCTGGTTATGGCCGATTGGAAGCGCCGTGTCTTCATAAGCGCGGTGCGCCAGCGCTTCGTCGACAAACAGGTGTCGCGGCGTGCGGCGAATCACTTCCAGCACCTTGGCGTTGGACAAGCCTTCTTCGTACAGGCGCTGGATCAAACGTTCCCGCGTGCGCTGGGACGTCATGCCGATGCCGCTGCGCATTCTGTCTTCGTGTTCACGAGCCATCAGCGCAGTCCCTCCAGCCAGCCGTCGAGACTTCTGAAGGCATCGTTGAAGGTGCGATCGAGCTGCAAAGGGGTGATGGAAACATAGCCTTGCATCACGGCATGAAAGTCTGTGCCCGGCCCGCCATCTTCAGCATCGCCAGCGGCAGCAATCCAATAACCGGCTTTGCCGCGTGGATCGACGACTTTCATCGGCGCCGCCGCCCGGGCACGATGGCCAAGTCGGGTCAGCTGAATGCCGCGAATATGGTCGATGGGCAGATTGGGAATGTTCACGTTGAGCACCGTGCGCGGCGGCAGATCGAGCCCGGCATGGGCCTCGACCAGTTTGCGCGCAAAGTAGGCCGCCGTAGGAAGATTATCCACCTGACGGGAGACCAGCGAAAAGGCAAACGACGGACGTTCGAGGAATCGCCCTTCAAGGGCGGCCGCCACTGTCCCGGAATACAACACATCATCGCCAAGATTGGCGCCGAGGTTGATGCCGGAAACCACCATGTCCGGCTCACGTTCCAGCAGACCATTAAGGCCCAGATGTACGCAGTCGGTCGGTGTGCCATTGAGGCTGATAAAGCCGTTGGCCAGATATTGCGGGTGCAACGGACGGTCGAGCGTCAGCGAACTGCTGGCGCCGCTTTTGTCCTGCTCCGGGGCGATAACCACGCACTCGGTGTAATCCGCCAGCGCAGCATAAAGCGCGGCGAGACCGGGTGCGGTTACCCCATCGTCGTTAGAAATCAGAATACGCATGGGCTGTCCGTCTGCCCCACCGGCACCAGATCAACAAGTTCGCGCACCAATACGGTGGCGAAGCATCCGGCCGGGAGGACGAATTCCAGTTGCAGAATGTCAGGCTGGGGATAATGCCACGTCAACCCGCCAATGGGCAGCCGCAGGATGCGACGTTCGTGGCTCATGCCGGCGTGAATCAACCAATCTCGCAGATCCGCTTCACGGGCGGTAATCCCCTGCTCCAGATCATGGACAGCGCCAGCGGCCGGGGAGTCACCTTCGCCCCACTGCGGGCCGGTGGGATGCAGGTCGAGAATCGCCAGACGCGGATCGCTGCATTCAGCTTCACCGGCGGGAAAAAAGCTGCGGCTGTCGGTGAATGCCAGCAGATCGCCAACCAGCGCGCGCTGCCAGGTGCCATCGGCGACCCGCGCCGCCAGCACCTGATTGAACAGAAAACTGCGTGCCGTCGACAGCAGTCGCGAGCGCACATTGCGTTGCTCAGGCAACGCCTTGCGCGCCGCCCACGCACGCGCATCGATGACGTTGCCGCCGTCATGGCCGAAACGCTGAGCGCCGAAATAATTGGGAATGCCTTGCTTGGCGATCAGTTGCAGACGCTCTTCAATGGCCGCTTTGTCGCCAGCGAATTGGGTCAGGCGCAGGGTAAAACCATTGGCCGAATGCGCGCCGCGTTGCAGCTTGCGCTTGTGGCGGGTGGTTTTGAGAATCTTCAGCGTATCGTTTTCCGCTGCCGACAGATCGGGATCAGCCTTGCCCGGCAGCTGCACGCTGAACCACTGACGGGTCAGCGCCTGACGATCCTTCAGCCCGGCATAACTGACCGTGCGCAGAGGCACACCGGCAGCCTTGGCGATGCGCCGTGCAGCTTCTTCAGTATTGAGGCCGCGTTTTTCGACCCAGATCCATAGGTGTTCGCCGTCACCGCTAAACGGAATATCGAGGACTTCATCGACCTGGAAATCTTCAGCGATGGCTTTCAGTACTGCGGTGCCGAGGGGTTCGCCATAGGCCCGCGGGCCGAGCAATTGCAGTTCATTCATGCGCGCAGCAACAAGGCAACGGAGTGCACGGCGATGCCTTCTTCGCGGCCGACAAAGCCAAGCTTCTCGGTAGTAGTAGCTTTCACGTTCACTTGATCCAACTCAACTTGAAGATCCGCAGCGATCAGCGCGCGCATCGATTCGATATGCGGGGCCATTTTGGGTGCCTGCGCGACGATGGTGTTATCGACGTTGCCGACTTTCCAGCCTTTGGCGTGGATCAGCCCGACCACATGGCGCAACAAAGCACGGCTGTCGGCGCCCTTGAACTGCGGATCGGTGTCCGGGAAATGTTTACCGATATCACCCAGCGCAGCGGCGCCGAGCAAGGCATCGCTCAAGGCGTGCAGCAGGACGTCACCGTCGGAATGAGCGAGCAGCCCGAAGCTGTGTGCGATTTGCACGCCGCCCAGAGTAATGAAATCGCCTTCAGCGAAACGGTGCACATCATAGCCGTGGCCAATACGCATAAGAAAAAACGCCCCGATTTTTGTCAGGGCGTGATTCTACCTGCATTAACCGCGCAGAGCGCGTGCGTGATGCTGCAAGTGGTCGTCTATAAAGCTTGAGATGAAGAAATAGCTGTGGTCGTAGCCCGGTTGAGAGCGCAAGGTCAGCGGATGGCCCGCTTGTTTTGCTGCTTGTTGCAGGGCTTCCGGTTTGAGTTGGGTGGCGAGGAAGTCGTCGCGATCACCTTGATCAACCAGCAGCGGCAGCTTTTCATCGGCCTCGGCGATCAGCGCGCAGGCATCCCATTCTTTCCACTTCGAACGGTCTTCGCCCAGGTAACGGGAGAACGCCTTCTGCCCCCACGGGCAATCCATTGGATTGTTGATCGGCGAAAACGCCGACACCGATTGGTAACGCCCCGGATTGCGCAATGCACAGACCAACGCACCGTGACCGCCCATAGAGTGCCCGCTGATGCTGCGCTTATCGGAGGCCGGGAAATGCGCTTCAACCAGTGAAGGCAATTCCTGCACGACATAGTCATGCATCCGATAGTGCCGCGACCAGGGTTCCTGCGTGGCATTCAGATAAAAACCGGCACCGAGACCGAAATCCCACGCGCCATCCGGATCGCCCGGGACATCAGGGCCGCGCGGACTGGTGTCCGGCGCCACGATGATCAAGCCCAGCTCGGAGGCCATGCGCAAGGCACCAGCCTTCTGCATGAAGTTCTCATCGGTGCAGGTCAGACCCGACAGCCAATACAACACCGGCAGCTTGCCGCCCTGCTCCGCCTGCGGCGGCAGGTACACGGCAAATACCATGTCGCAACCGAGCACGTCGGATCGGTGGCGATAGCGCTTGTGCCAACCACCGAAACTTTTCTGACAGGAGATGTTTTCCAGACTCATGTAAAGACTCCTACGCGGTCACGGCAACAAGACTTCACGACTTGTTGCCATGTCACCACGATTGATCAGAAATGAATGACGGTACGAATGCTCTTGCCTTCGTGCATCAGGTCGAACGCCTTGTTGATATCTTCCAGGCCCATGGTGTGGGTGATGAAAGTATCCAGCGGGATTTCGCCGCTTTGCGCCATGTCGACATAGCTTGGCAACTCGGTACGGCCGCGCACGCCACCGAACGCCGAACCGCGCCAGACGCGACCGGTGACCAACTGGAATGGACGGGTAGAAATTTCCTGACCCGCGCCGGCAACACCGATGATTACCGACTCGCCCCAGCCTTTATGGCAGCACTCAAGGGCTGCGCGCATCAGTTGCACGTTGCCGATGCATTCGAAGGAGAAGTCGACGCCGCCATCGGTCATGTCGACGATCACTTCCTGGATCGGACGATCGAAGTCTTTCGGGTTCACGCAGTCGGTGGCGCCGAGCTGCTTGGCGATTTCGAATTTGGCCGGGTTGATATCGATAGCGATGATGCGTGCTGCTTTGGCTTTCACTGCGCCGATCACTGCAGACAGGCCGATGCCACCCAAGCCGAAGATTGCCACGGTGTCACCCGGTTTGACTTTGGCCGTGTTGAGCACTGCGCCGATACCGGTGGTGACACCGCAACCGAGCAGGCAGACCTTTTCCAGTGGCGCATCTTTAGAGATCTTGGCCACGGAGATTTCCGGCAACACGGTGTATTCCGAGAACGTCGAAGTACCCATGTAGTGGAATATCGTTTCGCCCTTGTAGGAAAAGCGCGAAGTGCCATCCGGCATCAGGCCTTTGCCCTGAGTCGCACGAATCGCCTGACACAGGTTGGTCTTGCCCGACTTACAGAATTTGCACTGGCCGCATTCCGGGGTGTACAGCGGAATCACGTGATCGCCGACGGCAACTGACGTCACGCCTTCGCCGATGGCTTCAACGATTGCGCCACCTTCGTGGCCGAGGATCGACGGGAAGATGCCTTCCGGGTCTGCGCCGGACAGGGTGTAAGCGTCGGTGTGGCAAACGCCGGAAGCCACCACGCGCAGCAACACTTCACCAGCCTTGGGCATGGCGACATCGACTTCTACGATTTCCAGCGGCTTGTTGGCCTCGAAGGCAACGGCGGCGCGCGACTTGATCATGCTGACTCTCCAGTGAATCCATTGAATAAAAAAACCAGACAAGGAGTGTAATACATGGCTTTACGATGAATAATCAGGCCAAAAGCAAAACATTATTGCCATGCAGGGATAATCCCGATGTCCGAAAACCGCTGGGAAGGCATCGACGAGTTCGTCGCCGTCGCCGAATGCAGCCAGTTCACCGCCGCTGCCGAACGTCTTGGGGTTTCTTCCTCGCACATCAGTCGACAAATCGTACGACTGGAAGAGCGCTTGCAGACACGCCTGCTCTATCGCAGCACACGTCGCGTGACGCTGACCGAAGCCGGGCAAACCTTTCTCCAGCACTGTCAACGATTGCAGGACGGTCGCGAAGAAGCCTTGCGCGCGGTCGGTGATTTGACCAGCGAACCGAAGGGCATGCTGCGCATGACTTGCGCGGTGGCCTACGGCGAACGTTTTATCGTGCCGCTGGTGACGCGGTTCATGGGGCTGTACCCACAACTGCGCATCGATATTGAATTGAGTAACCGCCAGCTCGATCTGGTGCATGAAGGGCTGGATCTGGCGATTCGCCTCGGCCGCTTGCAGGACTCACGACTGGTCGCGACGCGTCTGGCACCACGGCGCATGTTTCTTTGCGCCTCGCCGTCCTATGTCGAACGGTACGGACGCCCACACAGCTTGTCGGAATTGAGCCGGCACAATTGCCTTATCGGCAGTTCGGACATCTGGCAGCTTGAGCAAAACGGCCGGGAATTTTCCCAGCGGGTACAGGGAAACTGGCGCTGCAACAGTGGGCAAGCGGTGCTGGATGCCGCGCTACAAGGGGTTGGATTGTGTCAGTTGCCGGATTATTACGTGCTGGAGCATCTGCACAGTGGCGCGTTGATTTCGTTGCTGGAGGCGCATCAGCCGCCGAACACGGCGGTGTGGGCGCTGTATCCGCAGCAGCGACATTTGTCGCCGAAGGTGCGCAAGTTGGTGGACTTTCTCAAGGAAGGATTGGCCGAGCGGCCGGAGTATCGAATTTAAAGGCTTTGATCTTCTAGCGGCGGTTAGTCCAACGCTGCCGCAACCATTCCAGATCTTCAGGACGGGTCACCTTGAGGTTATCCGCGCGCCCCTCGATCAGACGCGGCGCCAGGCCCGCCCATTCCATCGCCGAGGCTTCATCGGTGATCACGGCATCCGCCACCAGACTGTCCGCCAACGCCCGATGCAACGCGCCAAGGCGGAACATCTGCGGCGTATAGGCCTGCCAGATCACGCTGCGATCCACGGTCTCGACCACACGACCGTGCTTGTCGACCCGCTTCAGCGTGTCGCGAGCCGGCACTGCGAGCAAACCACCCACCGGATCACTCGCCAGTTCAGTGAGTAACTTGTCGAGATCATCGCGACTCAGGTTGGGCCGTGCCGCATCGTGCACCAGCACCCAATCCTCATCATCGGCACCTTGGGCATGCAGATGCAGCAAGGCATTGAGCACCGAACCGGAGCGCTCGGCACCGCCCTCAACCCGCTGAATACGCGGATCGTTGACGCAGGCGAGGTTCGGCCAATAAGGATCATCAACAGCAAGACTGACCACCAAGCCCTTGAGGCTCGGGTGATCAAGGAAACAGCCGAGGCTGTGTTCGAGAATTGTGCGCCCGCCCAGTTGCAAGTATTGCTTGGGACGGTCCGCGGCCATACGGGCACCGCCGCCCGCGGCAGGAATCACGGCCCAGAAGGCCGGCAGGTAATCGATCATTGGGCCAACTGGTAAAGGGTTTCGCCGTCCTTGACCATGCCCAACTCATGGCGAGCCCGCTCTTCAACGGTCTCCATGCCTTTCTTCAGCTCGCTGACTTCTGCGTCCATCACCCGGTTGCGCTCCAGCAAGCCTTCGTTCTCGGCATGTTGCTCAGCAATCTGCTGATTCAGCTCGGCGACTTGCGCCAGACTGCCATTGCCCACCCACAGGCGGTACTGCAGACCGGCCAGCAGCAAGAGCAAAACGAGAAACAACCAGTAAGGACTGCGCATCGAATATCAGGTATCCAGTGAAAAAAGACAGCCACGCCAAAACTTTGAAACGTCTGATAGCACGAAGCCTGGAAGATCCAGGCTTGTGCTGTTAAGGCATCAGATTAGTGGCAAATCCATCGCTGTCACGACTTTTCCGACACAATCCGGTGTCTTTTTACCATTTACAACTTAGCCGCGGAACTCGGAGCGACCGTTGTACTTGGCCTTGCCATTCAACTGCTCTTCGATACGCAGCAGTTGGTTGTACTTGGAAACGCGGTCGGAACGGCACAGCGAACCGGTCTTGATCTGGCCAGCCGAGGTGCCCACAGCCAGGTCGGCAATGGTCGAATCTTCGGTTTCGCCGGAGCGGTGCGAGATCACGGCGGTGTAACCGGCAGCCTTGGCCATCTGGATGGCTTCCAGGGTTTCGGTCAGGGTGCCGATCTGGTTGAACTTGATCAGGATCGAGTTGGCGATCTTTTTATCGATGCCTTCTTTCAGGATCTTGGTGTTGGTCACGAACAGGTCGTCGCCTACCAGTTGAACCTTCTCGCCGATCTTGTCGGTGAGGATCTTCCAGCCAGCCCAGTCGGACTCGTCCAGACCGTCTTCGATGGAGATGATCGGGTAACGCTCGGTCAGACCTTTGAGGTAGTCGGCGAAACCTTCAGCGGTGAACACCGGGCCTTCGCCGGACAGGTTGTACTTGCCGTCTTCGTAGAATTCGCTGGCCGCGCAGTCCAGTGCCAGGGTCACGTCGGTGCCCAGTTTGTAACCGGCGTTGGCCACGGCTTCGGAGATCACTTTCAGAGCGTCTTCGTTGGACGCCAGGTTCGGTGCGAAACCGCCTTCGTCGCCAACGGCAGTGCTCAGGCCACGGGCCTTCAGCACAGCTTTGAGGTGATGGAAAATCTCGGTGCCCATGCGCAGACCTTCCGAGAAAGACTTGGCGCCAACCGGCTGAACCATGAATTCCTGGATGTCGACGTTGTTATCGGCGTGCTCGCCACCGTTGATGATGTTCATCATCGGCACCGGCATCGAGTAAACACCCGGCGTGCCGTTCAGGTTAGCGATGTGTGCGTACAGCGGCAGATCCTGATCCTGTGCAGCAGCCTTGGCCGCAGCCAGGGACACGGCGAGGATGGCGTTGGCGCCCAGGGTCGCTTTGTTTTCAGTACCGTCGAGCTTGATCATCGCGTGATCCAGCGCTTTCTGGTCGCTTGGGTCGGTGCCCAGCAGCAAATCGCGGATCGGACCGTTGATGTTGGCTACCGCTTTGAGCACGCCCTTGCCCAGGTAACGGCTCTTGTCGCCATCACGCAGCTCGAGTGCTTCACGCGAGCCAGTGGATGCA